>DATENN010000481.1:0-14367 GCA_035275045.1 Pyrinomonadaceae bacterium | reverse complement strand
AACTTATCGAGACTTCGGGCTCCATTCTCCTTGCGGTGCGGTGCGATTTTGATCGATTACATTTTGCTGGTTTCGATTCTGGCGGTGAGCACGCTAATCAGCCGCTTGTTCGGCGGCGGAGCTCGTGCCGCGGGCAGTTCTTCGGTGACGGTCGGTATTGTGCTGGCAGTTGCCTTTGCAGTTCTCGATTTGGGGGTCTTTCCTGGACTGACTGGATTCACGTTGGGAAAGTGGGCCACCGGTCTGCGGATTTGGCGCAGCGACGGCGCGGAACTGGGCGTGGGTCGAGCTTTCCTGAGACACTTCGTCGGCTATCCGGCGTCGATACTAACGCTGGGTCTGGGATTTATTTTTGCTGCTTTTAACTCAAGGGGCCGCGCATTGCATGATCTTATTGCCGGCTCGATCGTTCTGCGCGACGTTTCGATTTAATTAGGAATTTTAGCGCAATCTTTCATGGCTGAATTGATCGTCAAATATCCCGATCGACCGTCGGATCGTTTTCCGCTCGGTCGTCTGCGCATAACGCTGGGCCGATCCGCGCGTAATGATCTCTGCATTCCGGATCCCTTTGCCTCCCGCGTCCATGCGGAAGTGCGGCGCGAAGGCGAAGAGTATTTCCTTCAGGATCTCGGCTCAGCCAATGGCACGCTTTACAACGGCGGCACTGTGATAGGCACTGTTCCCCTGACGCCGGGTGGGCGGATTCAAATCGGCGAAACAGAAATCGTTTTTGATGATGGCACCTACAACTCCGGCATGGGCGCCACCATGATCACCGACAATCACACTCCTTTGCCGGAAGCGACGATCGCATTGCCGTCAGGCGACCGCACGACCTCGGGCCTGTTGGAAGCGATCGAGGGCGCGCGCACCAAGCCCGAAGAGATCGCCGCAGCCCGTGTGGAGCGTGAAAGCGATTTGCTCGCGTTGATAAGCAAAGTGGGCATTACTTTGTTGGCATCGGCCACGTTAAGTGAAACGCTCGAACAAATCGTCTCGCTGGTTTTCGAAGCTGTGCCGGCTGATCGTTGCTTGTTGATGATGCGCGACGAAAACAGCGAAGAGCTGAAAGTGGCAGTCGCGCGGCTGCGTGATCGCGTGGGCGAGGTTGGCGAAATTCGTGTCAGTCGCAACGTGATGGACGAAGTGATCATGCGTGGCAAGTCTGTGCTGACTTCCGATGCCCAGCACGATCCGCGCTTCGCGAGCGGAACCATGGTGCTGCAAGGCGTGCGCTCAGTCTTGGCTGTGCCACTCGGCGTTGCCGAAAAAGTGTTCGGAATTATCTATGCCGACTCGCCCATTGCTGAAGGCAGATTCACTGAAGATCACTTAAAGGTATTGACCACACTCGCTTCAGTCGCCGCCATACGTGTCGAGAACGCGAGACTGGTCGAGGCACGTTTGCAACAAGAACGTCTCGAACGAGAGTTACAGCTCGCCAGCGAAATTCAACAGCGTTTTCAACCCGCCGCGCCGCCGCAAGTCTACGGTTACGAATTGCAGGGAATCAGTTTCCCCTGTTACGAAATTGGCGGGGATTATTATGACTTCATTAAGCGCGAGGACGATCGCCTGGTGATTACATTGGGCGATGTGTCGGGCAAGGGAACTGCCGCTGCCTTGTTGATGTCTTCGCTGCACGCCGCGATTCACGCGCAGACTGGTTCGCACGACACGCTCGTGGCGACCATTTCTGCAGTGAACCGTTATCTTGCGGAAAATATTCCTCCGAACCGTTTCGTTACTCTGTTCTATGCCGAGCTAGATCCGGAATCCGGCGCGCTATCTTTTCTCAATGCGGGGCACAACCCGCCATTAATCGTGCATGCCGCGGGCACGGTTGAGCAGTTGGCGTCCGGCGGCTTGCCGTTGGGCATCAAGCCGGATGCGGAATATCGCGAGGGCAGAACCCAGTTACAACTGGGCGATGTGCTGGTGATTTATTCTGATGGTGTGACGGAAGCGGCCAGCCCTAGCGGTGAAGAGTTTGGACCGACCCGGCTTTATGAAGTTGTGTCGCGAAACGTCGATGCTTCGGCCGCCGGCATTCGCGATCGAATTGAATCTGCACTTACTAAATTTTCACAAGGAACGCAGGCGGCTGACGACATCACGCTCGTGATCGTGAAGAGACAGACTGAAGCAAGGCGTCTGGCGGCGAGCAGCGGTTCAGTTGCCCCGGTAATCCGATAAAATTATTCCGCCGGATGCCCATGTAACAGCGGTTCGAATGGGAGGTCCTGTGGTCCATTCTCGTTGCAAATTGAAAACATCGGCTGCTTGCCGTCATCATTCAAATCGTACATGGCTACAGCCGCGTACTCGCCTTTGCCGTTCAAAATGTAAAAGCGCACGTAAAAATTCGGATTGCCGTCGCGTTTCAGCAAACGCTTTTCGCGTGTGTTAGCCCGAATCCGGCGCAACGCTTCCATGCCCGCGTCTTTAGGATGTTTACCGCGGCGCATTTCTTCAACAATTAAAAACGAGCACAAGCCGTAAAGGTTTGCTTCGCCACGCCCGGTCGAACCAACCGCACCAACGTCGCCGTCTACGTAAAGTCCAGCGCCGAAAATGGGAGAGTCACCGACGCGTCCCGGCATCTTCCACGACAACCCGCTGGTGGTGGTAACGCCGCTGATTTCGGCCTTAGCGTTTATGCCGTTGCAATTGATCGTTCCGTGCAGGTTTTCTTCGCGAATAACGCCTTCGGCCAGCAACTCCAGCGCCGCCTTCCTTCCCGCTTCACTGCGCTTCTTAGGGTCGAGGTAATGTTCGGGATCGATCTTATGCTTCCACTCGCGCCATTTGCGGCGGGAATTCTCAGTGTTCAAGTCTGGTTCGATTGTGAAACCCATGCCGCGCGCGAATTCCTGAGCGCCGGGACCGACAAGCAAATGGTGGTCTGTGTTTTCCATCACGGCCTTCGCAACCAGCGAAGGGGTGCGCACACCTTCCAACGCCGCGACTGCCCCGGCCCGCTTCGTTGGACCATGCATGCACGATGCATCCAACTGGACCACGCCCTCGGCGTTCGGCAAGCCGCCATAACCCACACTGTCGTCGAGCGGATCAAGTTCGACTATATTCACTCCGGCAATAACTGCATCCAGCACGTCGGCGCCTTGCGTAATCATCGTGTATGCCTTCTGCACGGCTGTCATATCGCCCCCGTTTTTATAGCGGTTGCCATTTGACGAGGCGATTACCAGCGGTTTGATTCCCGCCTTAATGACAGTAGGAAACTTGAGCACCTCTGAATTCGTGCCGGCGATTGTTAAGCCTGCCACCGCGCTGTGACGCATGAAGTCGCGACGTTTAATTCTTTTCATAATGGAGTTACGCAGGGACCGCAAGTCCCAGGATGTTACCGTAAATTGCGAATCGAGCCGACGAATCCAGAGCAAAGCACCAAGTACAAAGCATAAAGCAATAACGATGCGAATCTACCTTAAACTCTCCTTGATTCGTTCCGCAGTTTTTGGCCCAACGCCGTCAACCATTTGCAACCCGCCGCCCGCGACAAATTTTTTCAGCTCACTACGCGAAGAGACCTTGAATTTCTGATGCAACATGGCCGCTGTCTTTGGACCAATTCCGGGAATCTCAAGTAAATCCAAAACAGACTCAGGCGTTTCCGCGGTCAGCCGTTCCCAGGCGTCGAACGTTCCGCGTTCCAGCAAGTCGATGATCTTGCCCGCGATTGCCTTGCCGACACCGGGAATGGATTGGAGCCCTTCAACGCCTTCTTCTTTTGCGATCTGTTTTAAGGGAGTGGGCCAGGTCTCGAGTGCTTCAGCTGCATTGCGGTACGAGCGAAGCCGAAACGGATCGTCGCCGCGCACTTCCATGAGCGCAGCGAGACGATAAAAACGGCGCGCAATCTCCGAGTTATTCATTCGCAGAAATATTCGGTTAATCCGTCGCGAAACGCAAACCAAAGTTTGCGCAACTCAGGCGACGATCATTGTGCCGGTGCCGCTGTCGGTGAAGATTTCTGAGAGCAGGGCATTTCGGGTGGTGCCGCTAAGAATGTGAGCGCTGTGAACGCCGCGTTGCAACAGCGTCGTGATGCTTTGCAACTTAGGGATCATTCCTCCGCTAGCCGCACCATCGCTGATGAGTTTTTCAGCTTCGCTCGCGGTCAAACGAGAAAGTTTCGTTTCAGGCGCGCCCGCTCGCAGATAAATACCGTCAACGTCAGAAAGCAAAATCAGTTTTTCGGCTCTGAGCTGAACGGCGATCTCCGCCGCGATGGTGTCGGCGTTGATATTGAACACCGTGCCTTCGGCATCCGCTCCCAGCGAAGAGATAACCGGCAGATAACCCTGGTCCAACAGCACGGACAACAGACGCGAATTGATCTCAACTACGTCGCCGACATGACCAAAATCCACCTGCGAACGCTCGCCCGTTTCTTTATTCAGCACTTCTTTTGGCGGTCTGCGTTCAGCGTGGACAATGTTGCCGTCAACACCCGACAAGCCGACGGCTTCGATGCCTCGGTTGCGCAGGGCTGCGAGAATGTCAGTATTAATTTTTCCTGCGAAAATCATCTTGGCCATTTCAAGCGTCGCGTCGTCAGTTACGCGGCGGCCCTCGATAATCGTTTGTTCGATGCCAAGTTTCGAGGCGAGGTCAGACAGTTGTTTGCCGCCGCCATGGACCACACAAATGCGAATGCCGACCTGATGAAGTAGCGCTAACTCTTCGGCGAGCGAGCTGAGGTTGTCGTGACTCTCGGTGACCTTGCCCGAAAGCTTCACCACAAAAGTCTGGCCTTTGAAACGCTGGATGTACGGCAACGCCTCGCGCAACAGGTCGAGCCGTAACTGATCGCCAACTTGGTTGGTATTAATCATGCCTGTCTTAGATAGTTCTGAGTGCTGAGTGCTGAGCAATGAATGTGCTGAGTGCTGTGGGCCATGACAACACTCAGTACTGAGTACTCAGAACTTAGTTGTTTATTAGTTTGGCCATTATCGCCTTTTGAACATGCAGCCTGTTCTCCGCTTCATCTATAACCACGGACGTGGCCGAGTCAATCACGCCATCAGTCACAATTACGTTTCGCCTCACGGGCAGGCAGTGCATGAACAGTGCGTTGTTAGTGCGTTGCATCTTTTGCTCATCGACAATCCATTTCTGCCGGTACTGCGCGCGCTCGGCGATGTCCTTTTCCGTCGCGCCATAAAACTGTTTCGCACCCCAGCTCTTTGCGTAAACGATGTCCACGCCCAAAAACGCCTTGTCGATATCGCTAGTCACGCTGACACTGCCTCCTGCCACTGCCGACTGCTGCTCGATCGTTTGCATCAATTCATCGTCGAGGTCGTAACCATCGGGCCGCGCGATCACCAGCTCGTGGCCCAGCTGTGCTGACGCGAGCGCAAAACTATTCGGCACTGCCATCGGCAGTGCTTTTGGATGCCATGCCCAGGTTAGTAAAACTCGTTTACGTTCAGCACCGAGTTTTTCTTGAATCGTCATCATGTCGGCGAGCGCCTGACAGGGATGATGCATCGCCGACTCAAGATTGATCACCGGCACGCCGGAGTATTTAGCGAAAGCTTTTAGGACCGGATCGACCCGCTCTGCCCGCCAATCCTTCAGCGCAGCGAAAGTCCGTACTCCGATCGCGCTGCAATAACGACCGATCACTCTCACGAACTCAGCCACGTGTTCGGTCTTATCGCCGTCCATTACCGCGCCGTAGCGATGCTCTAAAGTCCAACTGGTACCACCCGGTTCGAGCACAATCGCATTGCCACCCAATTCATAAATGCCAACCTGCATCGATGCGCGCGTGCGTAGGGAAGGATTAAAAAAGACGAGCGCGATTGATTTGCCGGCGAGTGACTGAGGTTGAGCTTCGATCTTGAAACGCCGTGCCGCATCGATCAGCGCAGTCAATTCCTCCCGGGAATAGTCGGCGGTACTTAGAAAATGTCTCATGCCGAAATCCGCTCAAGCAGTTCAGAAGTCGACAGTTCAGAGTTCAACAATTCAGGTTGAGGTTCCCGCAACAACTAGCTTGTACTCTGAACTGTGGGCTTTAATGCAAACTTTTTAACGCTCCTACCAACAACGCAACATGTTCTTCCTTCAGACACAAAGGCGGAAGCAACCGCAGTACATTGGGATCGCTGGAGGTTCCCGTGATGATTTTTCTTTCGAGCAGAGCTTCATGGACCAGCTTGGCTTTTTCTGCGAGTTCAAGACCTAACAGAAAGCCTTTACCATGAATTGCTCGCACGGAGCCGAGCTCCTTAAATTCGTCGCGCAAGTAAGCTTCGACCCTTGTCACATTCGCGAGCATCTGATCGTTCTCAATCGCCTCTATTGTCGCCGTGACAGCGACCATGGCCATCATCCCGCCGCCAAAAGTCGTGCCCAAATCGTTTTCCTTGATACATCCGGCGACGGCGTCGTTCACGAGACAGGCGCCAACCGGAATACCACTTCCTAGCGACTTCGCCAGCGTCACGATATCCGGCACCACGTAATCGCCAGATGCGCCGCCCGAAAAAAACCATTCGCCGGTGCGGCCGACGCCGGTCTGTACTTCGTCATAAATCAAGACGATTCCGCGCTCTTCGCAAAGACTTCGCAGATCACGATAAAACTGCGGCGCTGCCATCTTCACGCCTGCCATTGATTGAATCGGCTCGAGCATAATCGCGGCGACACTGTCATCTGCGAGGGTCTTAACAGATTCAATATCCCCAAACTCGGCGCGCAAGTGACCAGGCACATTTGGTTTTCCAATTTCGCGATACTTACCGAGAAATGTCGCGCTGATCGCATCGGCAGTGCGGCCGTGAAAGCCACCCGAGAAGGTGATGATGTTCGCGCGACCCGTTCGCATGCGGGCCATGCGCATGGCGTTTTCGTTCGCTTCAGTTCCTGAGTTGCAGAAGAAAACTTTGGTAAGCGCATCGGGCGATATCGCTACCAGTTTTTCCGCAGCACGCGCTCGAGCTTCTGAATAAACGAGGTTGGAATAGAACAATAATTTTTCGGACTGTTCTCGAATTGCCGCGACGACATGCGGATGGCAATGCCCCGTCCCGGCGACGGCATGCCCGCCGTACAAATCAAGATAACGATCGCCGTTATCGGTATAGATCCAGACGCCGTCGCCACGTTCAGCAACGATCGGCATTTTTTTGTAGGTTGCGAGTTGGTATCGATCTTCAGTCGCAACTGTCGCGTTTGATAAAGTCGTCATCCCGCTCTGGTCCCGTTGGGCACTGGCCGCTCCGGCATCGCCAGGCACGGCAGGATGCCATCCGCGTATCCAAGATCAAACAACATCGCTTCCGAAAGTTGGCCCATCATTTTTCGCAGCGGCAAGTTAACAACAAATAAAGCTTGGTTGCCGATTAGTCCGGAAGCATTGTCGCGTTCCTGTTTCATTCCCGATAACACGGTACGTTTCCGATCTCCAAAATCAACGACGAGTTTGAGTAACTTGTCTGACCCTGCAATTTCTTCAATGTTGAGAATGGTGCCGACGCGAATATCAATCTTCTCGAGGTCAGCGAGCGCAATTTCAGGCTTTACCGGTGCTACCACAAATGTTGCTTCGCTCATGGGTTCGTTCCAACCAGCATCAGTCCCATTTTTTCATCGAGACCGAACATCAAATTCATGTTCTGTACGGCTTGCCCGGCGGCGCCTTTAACCAGATTGTCGATTGCCGAAAACACAACCACACTTTTTCCCCGCTGGGCGAACCCAAGATCGCAAAAGTTTGTAGTCTTCACCCAATTGATGTCCGGCGAACCATCGACCAGTCGCACAAAAAAAGAATTGCGGTAGAAATCTGCAAACAGTAAGCGCAAATCTTCCGCAGTCATCTGCTTGTTCGTCTCCACATAAATAGAAGCAAAGATGCCACGCGCTACGGGAAGTGAATGTGTCATGAAAACGAGTTCACTGCTCCAGTCACCCACCGCGCGCAACTCCTGTTCGATTTCAGGAACGTGCTGGTGAGTGAACGGCTTGTACGCATAGAACGAGTTCATGCGCTGCGGGTGATGCGTGTTTGCTGCTGCCTTTGCCCCCGACCCCGATGATCCGGTCTTCGCGTCGACAATGACGCGCCCGTCGAGCAAATCGCTTGCGACCAATGGCGCCAGACCGAGCAGCGTGGCCGTGGCAAAACAACCGGGATTGGCCACCAGCCGCGCTGTTTTGATCGCTTCGCGATTTGTTTCAGTCAAGCCATAAACAAAACCGTCCTGGGAATCCATCGCTGTGTGCGCCCGGTTGTAATGTCTTTCGAACTCAGCTTGATCGCGCAAGCGGAAATCGCCGGACAAATCAATGGCCTTCACGTTTTCCGGTAAACCGGGAACGACGTCCATCGCCTGCCCGTGCGGAAGCGCCAGAAACACGCAGTCGACATCCTCAAGCTCGGTATTAATTTCTGAAGCGGAAAGAAAAACGAGCTCAGTCAATCCGAACAGGTTCTTATGCACTTCGCCGACTCGCTTGCCGGCGTGCTCGTTCGCCGTAACGAATGACAGTTCGACCTGAGGATGCTGCAACAGAATGCGCAGCAACTCTGATCCGCCATAACCCGAGCCGCCGAAAATGGCTACGCGGAGTTTTGAATCTTTCTTTTCGACTTTCGAGTTCATCGTACAAAAACGTCGTCCAATGGCTATCTTGATATTGATTGCGACAGTTCCGGTTTCGGACTCGCAACTCGAAACGCGAAACCAGAAACTTTTGGTTTAATCAATTCAAAAAGCCGGGCTCCATCACGGCGCGCATTCGCCGCCGGCACACCAAGCTCTTTTTCCACGTAGTCCTGACCCATCTGTGCATCTGTTACTGATCCGGCTATGACGTCGATTTCGATTCCGCGCCGCCGCATCAACTCGATACCGCCCCACGCACCAACGTAATCAGACGCACAAAAAACAATGGCAGCCATTGCCTGGCGTAACTGCGCATCATCGAAAATGCTTTCAACCGAATAACCGCCAAGCAAACCATCACCCAACTCGATCACGATCAGATCGGCGTCACTTTCGTTTAGACGCGCGATGATCGTCTTAGCAACAGCCGCGAGGTTCGGGGCGCCAACCGTAGATGGCAGACCGCAATCGAGAAAACTGGCGGTAGCAATCGCACCGTGATCGGACATGTTCAGCGTATCGCGCAAGCACGCGATGCCCGACAACTTTGCCGCCGCTACCCGTAGACCGGCACGCGTGGCTTGTTTGATCAACTCCGTGGCGGCGTAGGTCTTGCCGCTGTTCATGCAGGTGCCGGCAATCACAATCAGCGGAGCGCTCGATGGCAAATCCGTTCGCACCGGCAATGCAGCATCCAGAATATTGAGCGGCCCGCCTTCGCTATTGCAGGCGAAACCCAATACCTCGACCTTGATTGCGTCGCTTAAGCCAGAGTGATGCCCGGAGCAACTGCCGATCACGCCGCCCATATTTAGCAAGTGCAACTCATCACCGGCGTTAACAGTCGCGGGCACGTCGCCCATGAAACCTTTCAACGCGCGCCGTCGTCCCAGCACGCCGATCAAGACATCGCCGGGGTTGACCTTCGCCAACCGGCCACTTGGCAATTCGAGCATGTTGTAGGTAGCACTGTCGGTTAAAGCGCGCACTACTACGACGTCGCCGGCTGCCGGCGTTTTGCCCGTCTCGCACATCGCAACGGTTCGGTTTAAGCCAAGCGGCGATGTGGCTGAGCCAATCTTGTCTACGTCGATGATGTTAGTGGCCGTCATTTGTAACTCCTTACCGCTTTTGTCCCGCTAGTCGCAGACGTAACGCATTCAGTTTGATAAAGCCTTCCGCGTCCCGCTGGTTGTAAACGGTGTCGGCTTCAAAGGTCGCCACGCTTTCGTCGTACAACGAATGCGGCGATCGGCGTCCGACTACGATCACGTTTCCGCGATACAGCTTAAGCCGCACATCGCCGGTAACATTTTGCTGGGTTTCGTCAATCAGCTTGCGCATAAGTTGAAACTCTGGCGCAAACCAAAATCCGTAGTAGACGCTCTCGGCAAACTTGACGGAAAGCGAATCGCGCAGATGCATGACTTCGCGATCGAGAGTTATCGATTCCAATGCACGATGCGCCGGTTGCAGAATGCTGACGCCGGGCGTTTCATAAACACCGCGGGATTTCATGCCGACAAAACGATTTTCAACTAGATCCACGCGTCCAATTCCATGCGTGCCACCCAATCTGTTCAGTGCCTCGAGCAAGGCAACGGGTGACATTGCCTCGCCATTTATTGCAACCGGTTCGCCTTTCTCAAACGACAACTCGACGTATTCAGCCTGTGCCGCTGCGGCCTCAGGTGAACGCGTCATTTGAAAAATGTCTTCCGGCGGTTCGTTCCATGGGTCTTCCAGAATTCCGCCTTCATACGAAACGTGCATCAGATTGCGGTCGGTCGAGTACGGTTTCTGTTGCGTTGCGGTCACGGAAATGCCGTGGTCCTTTGCATAAGCGATCAAATCGCTGCGGCCTTTGAATTCCCAATCGCGCCAAGGCGCGACAACTTTGATGTCCGCCTTCAGCGCGTAATAAGTCAATTCAAAACGCACCTGATCGTTGCCTTTACCAGTAGCGCCATGGGCAACGGCGTCCGCGCCTTCGCGTTCAGCGATTTCAATTTGCCGCTTCGCAATCACTGGACGCGCGAGGGAAGTGCCGAGCAAATAGACGCCTTCGTAAATTGCATTCGCCTTGACAGCAGTCCAGACATAATCGCGCACGAATTCTTCGCGCAGATCTTCGACGTAAAGTTTTGAGGCGCCGCTGCGCAGCGCTTTCTCTTCAAGGCCGGTTAGTTCTTCGGCCTGGCCAACGTCCGCGCAATAGCAAACCACTTCGCAGCCGTACTCTTCCTTGAGCCAACGCAGCATGACGGAAGTATCCAAACCGCCGGAGTAGGCAAGAACTATTTTGTTGATTTTTCTTTCTTCCATCTCTGCCAACTGTTTAGTGCCTCGTCTTTGAACGCAGACATGTAGAACCCCAGATCAAAGTAAAAGCCACCAGGTTCACCGTTTCATTGAAAAAGTTCCCATATCCGTCTCATGGCCCCGCGCTGTGCTTTCGTATCGGACACCGCAATAAAAATCGTGTCTTCACCAGCCAGCGTGCCGACGATTTCCGGAAGGGCAGCGGCATCGATTTCAACTGCTACTGCCGACGCCAGTCCCGACTCGGTGCGCGCAATGACTAAATTCTCACCACATAAATCAAGACTAAGTAGCCCGCGCGCGGCGCCGCCGTTCGTTTTAGGAATCGTGTAATGCCCGCGATGCTTTACAATGCCCAGCTCTTCCAAATCACGCGAAAGACTGGATTGCGTGGTTGCGAATCCGGCGCGCTCGAGCGAATCGCGTAGCTCAGCCTGATTTCCAAACGGCTTTGACCGCACCAGGCTCAGCAATTTCTTCTGCCGCAGCGTCTTTCGCATAAGTTCGATTCTATGCAAATCACTTGCATAATCAATGCATAGATGCATAAACTACCAGCCGGGATGGCCGTTGGTCAAGGAAACAAGAGCAATGAGCAAAGGCAAAAAACTTTGGGGCGGACGATTCAAGGACGAAGCAGATCCGCAATTCGCGAAATTTAATTCGTCGTTCGCATTCGATCGGCGTCTGTTTGCTGCGGACATTCGTGGCAGCGTCGCGCATTGTCACGCGCTGCAAAAGGCAGGCGTAATCTCGCAAGAGGAATCCCAAAGGATCGTTGATGGGCTTAATGCTCTACTTTACGAGGCTTCGCACCGGGACGGCTATTTCGCGCATGGTTCTGAAGATGTGCATTCGTTTGTTGAGGCGCGATTGCACGAGCATGTCGGCGAACTCGCCGGAAAGTTACACACTGGCCGCAGCCGTAACGATCAAGTGGCGACCGACCTGCGGCTTTGGATGAGGGAAGGCATCGATCAACTTTCAACGCAGACGCGTGAATTGCAAAAATCATTTATCGACATTGCGGCAGAAGAAATCGAAACCGTTATGCCCGGCTACACACACCTTCAGCGCGCGCAACCGATCCTGTTCGCGCACTGGTGCCTCGCATACTTTGAAATGTTAGCGCGCGATCGCGAGCGGCTGGGAGAGGTTCGCAGACGGGTAAACGTTTTGCCATTAGGTTCAGCGGCCATCGCTGGTACTTCTTTTCCGATCGATCGCCAAGCCGTGGCGGCTGAGCTGGAATTCGAAACTGTTTCGGCGAACAGCATTGATGCCGTCAGCGATCGCGATTTCTGCGTAGAGTTTGCCAGTGCCTGTTCCTTGATCATGGTCCATCTGTCGCGCCTTGCCGAAGAAATCATCCTCTATAGTTCGGCAGAGTTTGGGTTTTTCGAGCTGAGCGACGCGGTGGCTACCGGTTCCAGCTTGATGCCGCAGAAGAAGAATCCCGACGCCATGGAGCTGGTTCGGGGAAAGGCTGGGCGCGTGTTTGGCGATTTGATGGCTCTGCTTACGACGTTGAAGGGATTACCGCTCGCTTACAACAAGGACATGCAGGAAGACAAGGAAGCTGTCTTCGATGCATTCGATACGACGTTGGCAAGCCTCGAGGTAAGCGCAATCGTTCTCAAGAATCTAATTGTCAATCGAAAACGCACGACCGACGCGGCAAGCAAAGGAATGCTGAACGCGACCGAACTCGCGGATTACCTCGTACACAAAGGTGTGCCCTTCCGCGAAGCGCACGACACTGTTGGCAAGGCGGTACTGACCGCGATGGCGCAAAACGTTGAGTTAGCTGAGCTGTCCTTAACAGATCTACAAAAACTATCCACGCAGTTTGATGCTGACGTTTATCAGAAACTGACGCTTGAGCAAACTCTGTTAACGAAGTCGGCGGTTGGCGGAACTTCACCCGAACGCGTGGCAGAGGCGTTGGAAAAAGCGCGCACTCAGCTGGAGTCTAAAGCTGACTGACAATCAGATTTGACGTGCACGAATTACTCGCCGAGGTAGGCTTCTTTGATTCTCGGATCAGCGGCGAGGTCTTTCGATGGGCCTTCCATAACAATTCTTCCCGTCTCTAAAACGTAGGCTCGATCTGAATGGCCAAGCGCGGCGTGCGCGTTTTGCTCGACCAGCAAAATCGTTGTGCCCTTACCCCGAATTTCATCAATAGCTTCGAAGATGGTATGGACCACCAGCGGCGCCAGGCCGAGCGAAGGTTCATCAAGCAACAGCAAACGCGGCCGCGACATTAGCGCCCGGCCGATTGCCAGCATCTGTTGTTCGCCGCCGGAGAGCGTTCCCGCTTTTTGCGACTCACGTTCTTTCAAACGCGGGAACATTTGAAAGGCGCGGTCCATGTCCGCTGAAATTTCAGATTTGTTTTTCTTGAGGTAGGCGCCCATCTGCAGGTTTTCGCGCACGGAAAGATTCGCGAATACGCCGCGGCCCTCAGGCGACATCGAGATTCCGCGCGCAACCAGACGATGGGTCGGCCGGCCGCCAATCTCTTCACCCTCAAACTTGATCGAACCTTCGCGCGGTTGCAGCAAGCCGGTAATGGTGCGGAGCGTTGTCGTTTTTCCGGCGCCGTTAGCACCGATTAGCGTCACGACCTCACCCTGCTCGACGCGCATCGAAATGCCCGTCAGCGCCTCGATAGCGCCGTAGTTAACTGAAACGTTCTCAAGATTAAGCATGTTGTTGCGGTATTAAGCAGGTCTTTGGTCTTTGGGCTTAGGTCTTTGTACTAGTGCGTTGCTGATTGCAGAGGCAAACGCCAAGATCAAAGCACAAAGCACGAAGTGCCAAGTTCAGAGCCAAAGACCACCAAAGACCAAAGACCAAAGACCAAAGACGAAAGACCTAATCACCTAAATACGCTTCAATCACTTTCGGATTGTTCTTAATTTCATCTGGCAAGCCGAGCGCGATCGACTTTCCATAATCCAAAACTTGTATGCGTTCGCAGACGCCCATCACGACTTTCATATTGTGCTCGACGAGCAGAATCGTCAGCGAAAAGCGATCGCGAATCTGCTGAATCAGGCGCATTAGATCTTCCTGTTCCGACGGATTCATTCCCGCAGCCGGTTCATCCAGCAATAGCAACTGCGGCCGCGTCGCCAGCGCGCGCACGATTTCCAGGCGACGCTGACTGCCATAGGGCAGGCTGGTTCCGCCTTCGTCTTTCACCCGCGCGAGATCGAAAATCTCGAGTAACTCCATGGCAAAAGCGCGGTGTTCTTTCTCGTCACGAACGAAACGCGGCGAGCGCACGATGGCATCAACCAGTCCCTGCTTCGCATGACGGTGACAAGCGGTCATCACATTTTCAAGCACGGACATGCTTGGGAAAAGGCGAATATTTTGAAAA
>DATENN010000480.1:0-10344 GCA_035275045.1 Pyrinomonadaceae bacterium | reverse complement strand
AACCACGGGATCATTTTTCCCGCGAGTGAATAAAATGCTGAAGGGGCAGCGTATTTGTAGAGGTTCATCTCTTAATTCGGTCTTAGGTCTTCTCTTACTTGGAACTTTGTACTTAGAACTTTGTGCTTGGACCTTTGTACTTAGAACTTTGTACTTGGAACTGAACAAAGATCAAAGTACAAAGTACAAAGTACAAAGTACGAAGACCCAAGACCAAAGACCCAAGACCCAAGACCAATCTTTTCATTCTAAAGATATTCTTAGCGCCGCGGACGTTGCCCACGGTGCAAAAACAAGCGACAACAATAAGAAGGCGCCGAGCAAGTAAACATTCGCCGAAACGTTTCCACTATTAATACTGGCGTCAACAGCGCCGGCACCGAATATCAACACCGGCACGTACAGCGGCAAAATCAAAACCGCGATCAAAACACCGCCGCCGCGCAATCCCAAAGTCAGTGCCGCGCCAATCGCCCCTATCAAACTCAGAACCGGTGTTCCAAGTAACAGGGAAAGAAAGAGGATCCAAAGCGTGCGCGGTTCAAGATCAAATTGGATTCCCAACAATGGCGCTACAATCGCCAGCGGGACTTCCGATACCAGCCACTGCGCCAGGATTTTGCCGAGCACGACCAAAAACAATGGTTGCGGCGTCAGCAATAATTGCTCGAGCGTGCCGTCGTGATAATCGTTTTCAAATAACCTGCTCAACGAAAGCATTGAAGCCAGCAACGCAGCCACCCAAACCACACCGGGCGCGATCGTGCGCAGAAGTGCTGACTCGGGACCCACGCTCAAGGGAAATAGGCTGACGACGATGACAAAGAAAAAAAGCGTGGACAAAACATCCGCGCGCCGTCGCCAGGCGAGCGTCAGATCGCGCGCCACGATCCAACGTAGCATTGAAAGCATCGAAGGCGCGCTCACGATGTCAGGTGCAGCCTTTGAAAAGAACCCGCCGTCACATCCAGTTCCTGATGTGTGGCCACGACCGCCATGCCTCCATCCCGCAAATGGTTTTCAATGATCGATGTGACCAAAGTCACTGCGTCGCGATCAAGCGAAGTAAGTACTTCATCAAGGATCCACAAAGGCGTCGCGCACGTTAGAAGTCGGGAGAGCGCTAATCGACGGCGTTGGCCTTCAGACAACAATCGTGCCGGGAGATTCTCGCGGCCGCTCAATCCCATTTGCTGTAGTGATTCGACTGCCTCATGTCTTCTTAATTCCACACCTGCCAGCCCGTTGTTGACGCGGTGGTTCTCAACGCACGTCAATTCTCCCTTCACCGCGCTGCGATGACCGATATACGTGACAGCAGTGAAATATTCCTCACCCAACGAGCGAATGTTCGCACCTTGCCACTGGACTTTACCATTCGCCGGAGCAACTAACCCGCAAAGAATTCGAAGCAGACTGGTCTTGCCGCTGCCGTTCGCGCCCTGCACCTGTAGGAACGCTCCCGGCCTCAGCGAGAAATTCACATCGCGAAACAATATGCGATCGCCCCGAACACAGTCGAGATTTATGGCTTCGAGCATTTGATAGGCGTTGTCTTCAAAGCGTGGGCGAGCCTGCAAATTTTATCGGAACCCAGCGTGTTGGGCAAAACTTCCGGCAAAGAATCCGCGGCGACGTTGCTAATTGGCTTCACTTGTCGACCTCAACGGGCAGCCTGATCCACCGGTTCCAAACGGCGAGCCGCGCCGTTTTCAATCGCTTTCCGGTTGCCGGGCTTGCTGTTTTCCGCTAAAACATTTGCGACGCGCCTAACCTGACTGCAGTTCAAGTTTTACTCTTCCATGACTTCCAAGTTCGTCGATGCCATCGAGCGTGACGCCCGCGTGCTGCAACTCTACGAGCAACTGCTGGAGATTGAACAGCGGTTGATTCCGACCGGCCTGCACGTTTTTGGCCGCGCTGCCGAGTTAAAAGAGAAAGCCGACCTACTGCGAATGGTGGCGGCGTTCGATCGTCCTGAGCATGGCGCTCGCTCGCTTCCAAAACTAATAGCGGAACAACTCGGCATCGCCTACGAAACGAACAACGCTTCCGTTGGCGAAAACAAGGAAATAATCGAGCGCATACTGAGTGAAGCGATAAACAAATTTTGCGAGAGTGGCGCCGATGCGGCTGCCCGGCTACTCAATTCGACAATAGGCCTCGCCAGCGAGACAACTCTTCCTACTTTCAATTTGTTGACGACGGTTGCCGAACAGCTCGACAAAAACTGTGAGCTCGATTCACTTGGCCGTGCGTTGCGCGGTGAATACGTTGTTCCTGGTCCAGGCGCCGATATCGTTCAAAATCCTATGATTTTGCCGACGGGCCGAAACACTCACGCCGTCAATCCTTATCTGGTGCCGTCGCAAGTCGCTTGCGACCGGGCGCGGCACTCGGCCGAAGCGCTGCTGCAACGTTGTTTCGACGAGCAAGGACACTATCCGCGCGCGCTCGCGATTGTGTTATGGGGATTGGACAACATCAAATCGCAGGGCGAGGGCGTGGCCCAGGCGCTGTGGCTGTTGGGAGTGCGGCCGTTCCGGGACTCTCTCAACCGCGCGACTGAAATAGCAATCATTCCCCTTGAAGAATTGAAGCGTCCGAGAATCGACGTGGTCATGACTGTGTCCGGTATCTTTCGCGATCTGTTCGCGCCGACTATGGCGTTGTTGGACAAAGCCGTTAGGGCGGTGGCCCGGTTGGACGAGCCGCTTGAGATGAACTTCGTCAAACGAAATTTGAGCGACAGAATGGACAAGGGCGCGTCGTTTGACGAAGCGGTGACGCGAGTGTTTTCCAATGCGCCTGGGAATTACGGCACCAACGTCAACTTTATGGTGATGGATTCACAGTGGGAAACCGCCGAGACGTTGGGCAATCTGTTTGTTACCCGAAAATGTTTTGCTTACACGCGCGATTCCAGGGGGAAAGCGGTAGAAGGACGTGAAGCTCCTGAATTAATGAATGATGCCTTATCAAACGTCGAAGCCACCTACCAGAACATTGATTCGTTCGAAGTCGGAATCACGGATGTGGATCACTATTTCGAATACCTCGGTGGCATTTCAAAAGCCGTAGAAAATCGCACGCAAGCCCGGCCTGCCATCTATTTGTCGGATACGCTTTCGCCGCAAACAAAAATTCGTTCGCTGAAAGAAACCGTTCGTCTGGAAAGTCGCACCAAGACCCTCAATCCGAAATGGTATGAGGGCATGCTGAAGCATGGCTTCCGCGGCGTCGCGGAGATCGAGAACCACGTCGCAAACACTTTTGGTTGGAGTGCGACGGCGGACGCGGTCGATCCCTGGATCTATACAGAGATAACGAAAACATTTTTGCTGGACGTTGAAATGCTGGCGCGCCTGCTGGCGTTGAATCCGTACTCAACTGAAGCCCTCGCGAAGCGACTGCTCGAGGCCCACACGCGCGGATTTTGGAATCCGGATGAAAGCGTGCTCGAGCAATTGCGCGAAATCGTTATTGATCTCTCAGGCGAGTCATCAGCCGCGGCCAGTCAAAGTCACGCATGAAAGTTACTGTTCTATACGTCGGCTCGAGTTTACTTGCTCCGCTGAAAAAGGCGGAGCAGGGAATCAATCGTGAATACGATCTTGATCTGGTCATTTCTGCATTCAACCTCGGCGCACCGCTGGATGACGACCAGTGGACCGAGATCGAACGAGAGCTGGCGTCATCGGAAGTTCTTTTTGCCATTCATTTGATGAATGGAGAAAACGCAAGCCGCTTAATTCAATACCTCGACGCTAAATCGCTTTCCACGACTGTAATCGTAATTAATTGCATGCCGGATTTAATGCGGCGCATGAAGATGGGCCGGTTGAACGCACGCCGCCTGTTTGGCAGCGCAGCCGGCGGCAGTGATCAGAATCCTGCGCTGAAACTGATTGCGTCGGCAGGCGGTTGGATGGGCCGGCAAGCCCGGAAACGCAAAGCCGCAAATGAAAAGACTAACGGACACGATCAATATTTGAAGTTCGCCGATCGTTTGCCGGCGATGCTCAAATTCATTCCCAACGCCGGCGCTTTACGTGACGTCAGGAATTACCTGAACATCTTTTCTTATTTCTTGCAGCCCACACCGGCCAATATTCAGGCGATGATTTTGTCTGCGCTTAAGGAATATGCGGGCGGCCAGAGACTCCAGCGGGTACAACTGAGCGGCGCTGAACGCGTACCGTCGGTAGCGATTTATCATCCGGATGCTTCGCAACTATTTGAAGCATTCGACGATTATCAATCGTGGTACCTGAAGAGAGGTTCAAAGTCCAAGGTCCAAAGTCCAAACTCTGCGGTTCACTTGCTTGATCCACAATCCACCATCGGTTTGTTGCTGATGCGGCCGCAGGTCATCAGTAAAACAACCAAACACTACGATGGTTTGATTCGTGCATTGGAAGACGAAGGCTTAAGCGTGATTCCAGCGCTCTCAACGTTGATGGACAACCGGCAAGCCGTCGATGCGTTCTTCATCGAACCGGAGGACAAAGACCAAAGATCAAAGACCAAAGACCATGTAGTTCACGGACGATTGACAACAGATCGTCTTCGCGTCTCGCAAATAATTTCCCTAACCGGCTTCAGTTTTGTTGGCGGACCCGCGATGAACGATAGCGAAGCCGCCTCGCGTTTTCTTCAGGAGTTGAGTGTGGCGTACCGGTCGGCTGTTAGCGTCGACATGCAGTCGGTGGATTCCTGGCGCGCTTCTGAAACTGGCCTGAATCCCGTACAAGCCGGAATGCAGATCGCGATACCTGAGATCGATGGCGCGACGGAGCCGTTCATTTACGGCGGCTTACCGGAAGGCGGTGTTGAGCCGCTGCCGCTCGACGATCGCTGCCGCCGCTTCGCGCGTCGCATCACGCGTTGGAACCGTCTTCAGACAGCTTCGCGCGATCAACTCAAACTCGCATTGGTGTTGTTTTGCTTCCCGCCGAACAAAGGAAATATCGGTACTGCTGCCGACCTCGATGTTTTTCCCAGTCTGCATGACACGCTTAGTCGATTGGCAAGCGATGGTTATCAAGTTGAGATTCCTTCGTCGCCTGACGGTTTGCGCGACCTCGTTATAGGCGGCAACGCCGCGCGATATAACGCAACTGCAAACGTGGCGTACCGCATGACTGTCGACGAATACAAACAACTTTGTCCGTACGTCGCTGAAATCGAAAAGGAGTGGGGATCCGCGCCGGGAAAAATCAATGCCTTTGCGGATGAGTTATTGATTCAGGGAATTCAATTGGGCAACGTTTTTATCGGTGTGCAGCCAACATTTGGTTTCGAGGGTGATCCAATGCGGTTGATGATGGCGCGTGGCAGCGCGCCGCACCATGGCTTTATGGCTTTTTACACTTATCTGGGGAAAGTGCTAAACGTCGATGCGGTGGTCCATGTGGGAACACACGGCGCGATGGAATTCATGCCGGGAAAACAAGTTGGCCTGTCAGGGGAATGCTGGCCCGATCGACTCGTCGGCGAGTTGCCAAATATCTATTTGTACAGTGTCAACAATCCGTCCGAAGGCTCAATCGCGAAACGGCGTTCCTACGCGGAATTGATTTCGTACCTGACGCCGCCTTTGGAAAATGCCGGTGTATATCGCGAGCTGTCGATGTTGAAGGACCTGCTTATGGCGTACCGTCAGGCCACTGACGAGCGCGAAAAATCAGGGCTGTACGTTTCGATAGACGAACTGAGCCGCAATCTTAACTTTGCGGTCAGCAGCGCTAGCTCGCGCGATCATCGCGCCTATCGCGTATAGCGGTGCGAAAGTCTGACGGCGACAGCCGGTGACGAAATGCCTCAACGTCATCAATCAGTATTACAGGAATGTCATACCGGTATCGATGTAATAGGTTGCGATCGTCTTCAATATTCACTTCCTTCAGCGTATATTCGTCTTCGCACTCCGCGTTCTTTATGGCTTGTTTAGCTTCGTCACAAAGATGACAGCCGGGACGTGTATAGAAAGTGACCTGTCGTTTATGCATAAGCCGAATGAATTCGCGCCTTAGAGATTTGAAACGAAACGCTCTCGATTATTGTACTGCGAACTGTGTTGTGCGCGACGCGATCTTCCTAAAATTTGTTGGAGGCAAACATGGCCGAACAGAATATTGATACAGCCGCTGCTGTGGCTCTTCTGAACGAAATTCTCGAGACCGAGCTGGCCGGTGTCGTTCGCTACACCCATTACGCTCTAATGGTGTTCGGATATAGCCGCATCCCGATCGTAAGTTGGTTGCGCGGCGAAGCTGCCACTTGTCTCGCGCATGCGAACGAAGCCGGTGAATTGGTTACCCACCTCGGCGAGCACCCGTCGCTGAAGATTGGCGCCTTGTTGGAAACTCACAAACACGGCATCAATGACATCCTGCTCGAATCGCTGGAAGCGGAAAAGACCGGACTCGAACTGTACAAGCGCTTGTTCGAACTAGCGAAGGATCGATCAGTACTGCTGGAAGATTACGCGCGCAAGATGATTGCTGAAGAAGAAGTTCATCTAGGCGAAGTAAACAAGATGCTCCGCAAGCCCGGCGAGATTACACAGTTTTCCGAATCGTAAAGCTGTCCGTTCTTAGTAGTTCGTGGTTCGTTTTCATATTCGGCGAGTTGTTACAACGACAACGAACAACGAACAACGGACGGGGTCTGACAGATGTTCGAACACCGACACGAAAAGCTCGCACCGTTACCTGTCTTCCTGAAACGGGTTGGATTGGCGGTGGGTCTTGGCTGCGCACCGTTGCTGATCGCGCTTCTTATCGGAATCGTCGGCTACCGCTGGATCGCCGGCCTCGGTTGGGTCGATTCCATACTCGAAGCGTCGATGATTTTAGGAGGCATGGGTCCAGTTAACCCGCTGACAACCAGCGGCGCAAAATTATTTGCGTCGGCATACGCGCTGTTCAGCGGCGTTGTTTTCATTGGAGTGATGGGAATTATTCTGGCGCCGTTTGTCCACCGCGTGATGCATAAATTTCACATTAAGGACACCGACTAGATGAATGAACGCCGCGCGAAACCGCGTCTGCGCGTCAGCCTCGACGCCATGTGGGACAGCTCGACCGAAGCCCACAGCGCGCGCGTTACCGATTTGTCGGAAGGCGGCTGCTTTCTTGATTCCGTAGGTGAAGTGCGGCTCGGCGAGATCGTTGGCTTTCGCATTTTGTTGCCCGACGATGACTGGCTATATCTGGAAGGCGAGGTCCGTCATTACAGCGCTGGTCGCGGTTTCGGTGTGCAGTTTGTGGAATTGAACGACGACCAGACCGAGAAACTTCAGACGCTTATTCGTTCAGCCATCGGCACAGGCGAAAGCGCCGGCCAAATCTCGGCTGACCTGGTTGAAGAGTAATTTCTGCTTCGCTCAATGACCGGTCGTAAAACGAATAACTGACGGCGCACCGGATGGACAATTTTGCGCCAGCGCGACAACCTCCTGGTATCCACAATTTCAAAACCCGCCGCCATGAAAATCTTTTTCCAATCCTCCCGCAAATAAAACGTGCATGGGCCAGTGCGCTTCCGCCACTTCCGGTTGTGAATAGCACACACGATCCGATCAAAGAAACTTTCAGGCAAGTCTTCGTAAATCACTGCTATTCCATCGGGTCGAAGTACGCGTCGCAATTCAGCGAGAATGGCAGGCGCGTCTTCTGCATGATGCAGCACGTAACAGAACAGCACCGCTTCAAACGATTCGCCGGCCAGCGGGAAATTCCGACCGTCATATTCGCGAAAATTGATCGGCGCTTGCGGCGGACCCGCGACATCGAGGCCGAGCACGTAACTGCCGAGCAGTGCGGACAGATGATGCGCGATAAATCCATTGCCGCAACCGACATCCAGAATTTCGTCCGCCCGCTGCACGTATCGCGCAATTTCCAATGCCATGTCGTACGCGCGGCCAACCTGGCGGCGTCGCACTTCTCGGCTGAGACGGCGCCGCAGGCCACGCAGTGCCCCTTCGCTTTGATTTTCAAAGCGATCACCTAATGCTCGGCGACGGCTAATTGAAGTCAGCCGGGATGACAGTGGCGCTGAATTTTGATCGAGAGCTGGTTGAAACATCGCGGCCGACTGTGCAAGCAAAGTGCCGCGACTTTGTAATTAAAAAAATGTCGGTTTAGCGAGCCGCAAAAAAAGTGCGCGGGATTTTCATGACTATCGAACGCAGGATTGAGCGGACATTGGCAATACAAGGGGACTGTTCACAATGGCTGACTTTGTCGATTATCGGTATGATAAAAGAAAATCTCTCGAGGTCATCAGATGATTAAACTGGCAAGCATATTTCTGCTGTTCAGCTTGTGTTTTCTAACTTTCGCTCAGAACGCATCGCGCATGAAAAATTCGACCAAGCTTCCGACCGGCTATTGGCCGCTGGAAACAAGTCAACCGATTATCGACAAGACGCAGACGATTCGCCTTGCGCATGAATTGACCCAACTTACAGCCGGCGAACGTAACGCCATCGCGAAGCTGTTGGAAGTAGGGAAAATCTTTCAATCACTTTACGAGAAGCAGCGCCACCCGCAGGCGGCGAACTCGTACCGCAATCTCGTGCAACTGGACAAGCGAACTGGTGCGAGCGCGGCGACCCAGAACCTGTTGACGCTCTATCGCCTGAATCAAGGACCGATAGCGACCACGCTCGAAAATAAGCGTGAACCTTTCCTTCCAGTCGACCCGGTGGCGCCGGGAAAAAATGTTTATCCCTGGGCGGTGAAAAAGGAAGCGCTTGATGCTTTCATAGCCGCGCATCCGGCTGAACGAGCCAGGATTCTCGACTTGCGTTCGGTGGTAAGAGCTGCGAGTCCCGAGAACTTGTCTGAAGATCTTCAAAAGCTGAAGCAATATCCGGCGCTGGCGACGCTGCACCCGGGATTGCAGGCCGAATTGAGTTCTCTCGGTTCAACCAAGTTACGAACCGGCGCCCGCAATCGCGTGCCGCGATCAAACCTCGAGTTCTATGCCATACCTTATTCCGTCGCTTACGCGGATGAGTTGATGAAAGCGCACGGGCTGTTGAATGAAGCGGCCACTGCTTTGGAAAAAGATGACGACGAGTTTGCACGTTTCCTACGCAATCGCGCGCGCGACCTGTTGTCAGACGATTACGAATCTGGCGATGCGGCGTGGGTCACGGGACATTTCAAAAATTTAAACGCACAAATTGGTTCCTACGAAAGCTATGATGACGAGCTCTATGGCGTGAAAACTTTCTTTGCCTTCAGCTTGCTCGCCACCCGCCAACAGGAAACGACCGCGTTGCGTGCCGCCTTGCGCGGTTTACAGGGACTTGAAGAATCGCTGCCGTACGAGCATCACAAAAAAGTTCGCGAAGACATTCCCGTCGGTGTCTATGACGTCGTCGCGGATTTCGGGCAAGCACGCGGCGGAAACACGGCCACAATCCTGCCCAACGAAAGTTACCTGGCGCGGCGTTATGGACGAACTATCCTGCTGCGCGCCAACATAATGCGCGACCAAAGTATTTTTGCGGCAACTTCAAACACGCTAGCTGCTGCGATTGGCACAGAACAGGCAAAGGACCTAACGAATGAAGGCAACTTTTATCGCACGCTGTGGCATGAAATTGGTCATTACCTCGGCGTCGATCGAACAAAGGACAATCGCGATCTCGACGAAGCGTTGCAGGACGATTCAAACGCGCTGGAAGAAATGAAGGCCGATCTGGTTGCGCTGTTCGTTGCCGATGCGTTGCGCAAGCAGGGCTACTACACCGACGCGCAATTGAAGAGTGTTTATGCCGGTGGCATTTTGCGCGTTTTGCAAAACAACAAGCCGCGGCGCGATCAGCCTTACAACACCATGCAATTAATGCAGTGGAATTTCTTTCTTGAAAATGGCTTGCTGACTTTCGATAGTTCAAGCCACACGATGCGCATTCATTACGACAAGTATCACAGCGTCGTAGGCAAGTTGCTGGCGAAGGTTTTGGAGGTGCAATACAACGGAGACAAGGCCGCGGCCGATCGATTCATTGATCAGTACACCAGCTGGGACGAAAATCTGCACGGAACGATCGCGAAGAACATTCGCGATTCCCAGCGCTATCGCTTCCGCCTCTTTAAGTACGCCGCGCTCGGTGAGTAGTGTGGCACAGACTTTACTCCGTGTTGCACTCTAAACTCTGGTGCCGGTTGAGTCGTGATTCCAGCCCCACAGACTAAAGTCTGTGATACAGCACCCTACTTTGCGAAAGCGGCGCCGCCCAGAAAGTTCTCGCGAATGTACGTGACGGTCGGGGTCACGCGGGCGAAAGCCAAGCTCTCTTGAAGCCTTCGCGCAGTTGAG
>DATENN010000479.1:0-2834 GCA_035275045.1 Pyrinomonadaceae bacterium | reverse complement strand
TATCGTCAGTTTATCACGTTGTTGCGAATATGAAACACTGTCGCAGCCGCGGGCTCGGCTTTTGCCGGAGCCGCTACCTGCCAAAGCAGCCGACCATGCGTTCGTAAATTTTTCGCGTGACGCGAACGTCGTTGAGGTTGTATTCGCGAATTTCAGCGAGCCGCCCTTGCTGATATAAATCAAATACCTTGCTGCCTTCGACCGAAGCGGTTTTGCTCGACTCGATTCCGAGCGCCCAGGCAATGTCGTCCAGACTAATGAACCGCTTGGCGCCCAACCACCAGTTATGCATTGTGTCGAACACTCCGCGAACGTTGTATTCGCGCAAGTCAACAATTGGTTTCGCTGAAATACAGTGGGCCAGGCACCGTTGAAAAATAAAAGGCAAATCGAAACCGATAATGTTATGGCCAACCAGCTCGTCCATTTCCGGATCGAAATTTTTCATTAGCGACAGAAACGCTACCAACGACTTCTTCTCGTCCTGCTCGTTCCCGTCTTCGTCGATGCCGAACACATATTCGCGCGCCGGTTGTTCGATTCCGAAATTCAAACCCGGAATGGGACCGGCATGAACCGCAATGCAGAGGAGCCGCCCGGACGCAGCGCTCAACGACCCCAGTTGATAGCAACGCTCTTCTTCCGCGGCAATGTCGTCGAGATAGCGCTGCTGCTGTTCAAGTCGCATGTTGCCGAGCTTCAGCAGGCGTTCAAGTTGAGGCCCGATGCGCTCGCGAAAATCCGGCAGCGTTAGCGTTTCAATGTCGAGGGTGAACGCGCGCGGTAGCACCGGATCGGCGTTCTGATGTTCGCGATATTGTTCGATCGTGATCGGGCGATATTCGGCAACCACAAACTGTGAGCGGTCTTGAAATGTTTCCAGTCTTCCAGTTACACCCCAAAGGCCGGGCGTGATTTCTTTCCACTTTTCAATCGTTTCCGACCAGATCTTCAGCGGGAGAGAGCCGGTGGCGTTGCGAGCGAACGCTTCGAAAAACACTTTGCCCTGCTGTGTGCGGCGTTCGCGCACAGAAGTGATTGCGAGCATCAGCCACACATCTTCTGCGTGGGGAAGTTCAGGAATAGGGACGTTGCCTCGCATCAATAGGCGGCCTGAGGATTAAAACTCGAAACGCCATTCTATACTGCCGCCACACCAAATGATCGCGTCTTCGCGGGTTTTATCTTCGATGTGTGAAGTCAAATTACAGGCAACGAGCGAAGCGAAGCATTGCTGTTAATCCGTTTGCGCCGGCAGATCTTCGCGATCATTCCGTGACGGTCCTTGCTCGCTGCTAATGGAGGATTCAAAGAGTGGATGGATACGTTGCGCGTAGAAGCAAACGATTCGTGAAACGTGGATCTCCTTAATTACAACGCTCTTCCATGCCAGAAAGATTTGATGCTACTATGCGGCGCGATTCCCCTGAAATTTAACTCCCAGTTTGTGTGGTAACCACTTTTCTCTTTTCCAGGAGGTCCTATGCGTCCGAATGTGCGCCTGATCGTTTTTCTTTTTGCCTTTTGCTTCTGCCTTTCGACGGCCCAAGTTGTCATCGCCCAGACGCCAACGCCAACGCCGACGCCAATTCAGGCGGGGCAGGCAATCATCAGCGAGCTGCGGTTACGCGGACCGGGTGGTCCGGAAGATGAATTTATCGAGATCTACAACAACACAAACAACCCGATCATTGTGCAGTCGCTCGACGGAACGTCCGGGTGGTCAGTCGTCGTTTCCAATGGTCAAATTACCGGTCCGGTATGCACGATCCCAAACGCTACGAACATACCAGCGCGCGGACACTTTCTCTGCACGAACACAAATGGCTACAGCCTCGCCGGCTATCCGTCAGGAAGCCCGAGCAATCAAATAAATGCCCTTAAGGCAGATGCCATCGTCGCCGTAAGCCCGTTTTTGCTAACGACTGGTGATAGAACGTGGGATTTTGATGTGCCTGACGGAACTGGCGTGGCATTGTTTGCGACCACCAACGGCACAAACTTTACCGCTGCAACCCGGCTGGACGCTTTCGGATTTACGACCTCGCCTGCTTTGTACAGAGAAGGCAACGGCTTTGCGATCATTCCCAACGCAAACACTGAGCACACCATCTACCGCGATCAACGGCCCAGCCTGACTCCTAAAGACACGAACGACAACGCCGCTGATTTTTTGTTTGTGCAAGAAGTGCCAAACATTCAGACAGAGCTATTGGGCGCGCCCGGGCCTGAGAACCTCAACAGTCCAACGCTTATGAATACGCTCGGCCAGACTTTGCTCGATCCACTCCTTCCCGCTTCGTCATTTCCAAATCGCGAGAAAAGGACAGCGATTGAAGCAAACGCCGATCTCGGTTCGCTGTATTTCAGACGCACTTTTACCAACAACACCGGTTTACCGATCAAGCGGTTACGATTTCGCGTCTACGATTTGACGACGCGCGGCACTTGCCCCGCGCCCTGTGCTGACTTGCGATTACTGACATCGGCCGACGAACCGATTACTGTCCAGGGCACTCCAGTCACAGTGGAAGGCGTCACACTGGAAGCATTTCCTCCATCGCAAGTGGCCGGAGGAGGATTCAACGCCTCAGTTTCCGACAACGACATCACTTTGGGAACTCCGCTGAATCCCACGCAGTCGGTACGCATTCAGTTTAAGTTTGGAATAATGCGCAACGGCAACTTCCGGCTTGGATTGAATATTGAAGGTCAGACGTCCCAGCCGGTAATTAACAACTTTTAGTTGCCAGTCTGCTTGTAAACGAAAGCGCGGCGTTCGATTTGAACGTCGCGCTTTTTTGTCCCCGTTTTACGGTTCAATTTCTGAGGCG
>DATENN010000478.1:0-6032 GCA_035275045.1 Pyrinomonadaceae bacterium | reverse complement strand
TCAACGGCCGGGACGCCGGCACGCTCGCGCTGGTCGGCCGCACTGAGAATAAGCAATTAAATATTACCTTGACGACCGGATTGTTTGGCCCAAACCAAACAGTGGCGGCGCAGGTCAATCTCGGCAGCGAGAGATTGGCTTCGACAATTGAAACGACGCTTAACAATGCCGATTTGACCGGCTTGCTGAAAATGGTGTTGCCGCAAACCGACGTCAAACTCTCCGGTCGCGCGACAGGTACGTTGCGCGCGAGCGGCGACTTGCTGGATGAGGACGGATACTTCACGCGCGAAGGATTGCACGGCACGGCGAACTTTACTGAACTGAATTTCAGGGTCGAGGATGTGCAGTTGAATGCCACCTCACCGCTGATCGTTCAGTTCTCGCCGACTGAGGTTACGTTTGAGAAGACAAACTTTACCGGACCGGGCACCAACGTCACGCTCGGTGGCACGCTCGCCGTTGGACCAGGTGGCCGGCAGAGCATGACCGTCGACGGCCAACTGAATCTGCGCGCTTTGAATGGACTTTCCCCGGACTTTTTCTCGTCCGGCTCAGCAGATGTAGCCGTCCGCGTCACCGGAAGTTATGAAGTGCCGCGGCTAAACGGCACCGCATCGGTAGCCGGCGGTTCGGTTTCTGTGTTGTTGGGCAACGAGCGTTGGACCATCTCTAACTTGAAATCGTTGGTGCGTTTCACTGCCAACCAGGCACAGATTGATTCCATGACCGGGACTATTGGCGGCGGACACGTCAGCATTACCGGCGGCGCTTTGCTTGAGGGTTTTACGCTTTCTCGTTTCCTCTTCAATATTCATGGGGATGAAGTAACGGTTCCTTTCCCGGAAAATTTTCGCACCACGGCGGACCTCGATCTGGAGATTAAAGGTTCCGCGCGCGAACAGCTTATCGGCGGCATCGTAAATGTGCGCCGCACTGAATACACGACGGACATCGAGCTTGCCGATCTGATCAATTTCCGGCGCGAAGAATCGATCGAGGAAGGCGGCGAGCTGGAGATAACGCGCGCTGCGCTTTTTAGCGACTTGCGGGTTGAGGGTCGCAACGCGCTCGTGGTGCGTAACAACCTTGCTGATCTGGTTGGCTCAGTCTCGCTGCAGATAAATGGACCAGTAAAAGATCCGATCGTCTCAGGAAGAATCACGGCCAGCAGCGGCACGTTGAACTTCCGCAACGATCGTTACGAGATCACGCGCTTCCTGATGGATTTGCCGCCAAGTCGCGGCGCCGACCCGATCATTAATATTCAGGGTGAATCACAGATTCGCGGTTATCGCGTTACCGTCGGGCTAAACGGTCCGCTGTCGCAACCGCAGGCGGTCGTCAGTTCAGAACCGGCGCTGCCCCAGGCGGATGTCGTGTCGCTAATTACCACCGGCCAACTCTCGAGCGGTGACACGAGCGCCTCGGTACTTTCGCAATCAGGTTTGGGAACAGCGACCAGCCTGTTGACTGACGCATTGATTAACGCCCCCGCCCAACGCGCCACCAGTCGCATCTTTGGCTTAAGCCGGTTTGAAATCAATCCGGTGATCGGCAGCGCGGGATCGACACCCGCAGCCCGACTCACTCTCGGAAAGCGAATCAACAAAGATGTGACGGTTACGTATTCAACAAACGTCACGTCTGATCCGAATCAGATTCTGGCAGTTGAATATCGCGTCTCTGACCGTCTGTTTTTCATCGCGCAGTACGAACAAGCATCGACACGCAAACTGACTGCGCGCAATAACAACTTTAGTTTTGAGATCAGGTTTAGAAGACGGTTCTGAGCAAATGGGTTTGGTCGTAGCACAGCTTGCCAATCACGATCGCAATTTTCGCGCGCCATACGTCGCGCTCTTGCGAGGGGTGTTGTGTTTCTTCGTTTTGCTCAGCACGTCGCTTCTGATACTTGCTGCGCCCGTAGCGCTTGACGATTACGAAGGTCGGACCATCGCCGCAATTGAAGTTGTTCTTGAAGGCTCGCCTCCCGATCCGGCCACTGAAGCCGAGTTTTTATCGATCATCACGGTCATTCCGAATTCCGCGTTTTCCGCCGTCACGATTCGCAATTCATTGCAGGCCCTTTTCGATTCGGAACGCGTCGCGAATGCGCGCGTCGAAGTGATCCCCAGCGGAACAAACGCCAATGCGCCGGTGCGGCTGCGCTTTGTAATCCAACGTCAGGTGCAAATCGGCGATGTTAAGTTCGATATTGCGCCGGTTTCCGGCGTGCCAATACCTGAAGACGAATTGCGCGCGCGCTTAAATCTCAGCCAGCCGGGCACGCGCCTTACCAAACAAATCGTCAGTCGTAATGCGGATGAACTTCAGGTTTACCTGCGCGACCGTGGCTACTTTAATGCGACCGTTGACCCCGTTGAAGATCTGGATTTGTCCGGCACCCGGGCGACGATAACTTACCGGATAGTGCCGGGAGAGCAGGCGCGCGTTGGTGCTTTCAACATCGCTATCAGTGGGTTCGATGCGTCAGCCGCCAAGCCGAAATTAGTGCTGCAACCCAATGCGTTGTTTACTCGCGAAGCGCTCGGCACTGATGTGAAGACAATTCGCCAGGCGCTAATCGATGAAGGTTTTCTGGCGCCATTATTGGAGGATGCGCGCGTTGAGCGCGATGCTGAGACGAACCTGATTACGATCACTTTGCAGGGCGCGGTGGGGCCGAAGGTCACAGTGTCGGCGCCTGACTATCCCATGAGCGAAAAGACGGCAACCGACATGCTGCCGGTAAAGCGTGAAGGGAACATCGACCAATCGGCGATTGTCGAAGGCGCACGCCGCATCCGAAACAAGCTGCAAGAGCAGGGCTACTTTTTCGCCGAGGTGACCGGCATCTGCACGGTAACGCCGCCAGTTCCGGAATTGGGCTCGAACGGCGCTGCTGAAACCTGCGAAACGCTGAATCCGGAACGACTGACGGGTCACACGGTTGATATTCGTTACGACATTGAGCGAGGCCGGCGATTCAAACTTACCGACATCCGCATCACGGGCACCAACAAGCTCTCATACGAGGACGTTGCCGCCGACCTGCGCACGCAAAAGGCAAGCGCGCTCGGGTTGATTCCGTTCCTTGGTTATGGTCGCGGCTACACCAGTCTTACCTTGCTGGAGCAGGACAAGCGCACCGTCCGAGCCTACATGCAGGATCTTGGCTACCGGCACGCGAATGTTGATGTGCTGCAAGGTGTGTCGCTCAACGGCGAAAATCTAATTATTACTTTTCAAGTGACTGAAGGACCATTAACGCGCATCGCCGGGATCGAAGTGCGTGGCAACAAGATCTATACCGATCAACGTTTGTTGGATGAGCTGAAGATCGTCACTGATTCGCCGTACTCACGAAGCCAGGCGCGGGCGGATGGCGATCGGTTGCTCGCGCTCTATGCGCGCGATGGTTATGTCAACGCACAAATGGAATTTTCAATTGTCGAGCTGCCGGCAAAAAATGGCGATGAACAAGTGCGACTCGTTTACTCGATTGTCAACGAGGGCGATAAGGTTTACGTCAATCAAATTATCGTCAACGGCGTAACCGGCAGCGCGAAAACGCAACGGACTAAACGAGACGCAATTGCGCGAGTCATTCCTCTCGCGGAGAACGACGTGCTGCGAGCGGACCTAATCGCTGAAAGTGAGCGCTTGTTGTATCTGACCGATGCGTATCGTCAGGTGATCATCCGCACCGAAGCGGCCGGTGAAACGGCGTCGGGATTCAAGCGGCGTGACGTAATTATCGATGTTGAAGAGAAGAAACCGCGGGTTATGGATTACGGCGGCGGGTTCTCGAGTGATACCGGACCGTTGGGTCTGCTCGAGTTCAGCAACGTAAATTTGATGAACAAACTGCGCCAGGGGGCGGTGCGGTTGCGCCTCAGCGGCCAGCAACAGCGACTAAGGTTCGAATACCTCGACCCTCGTTTTGCGCGCTATGGGAAACACCAGTTTGCGCCGATTGCCCTGACGGTTGAGTATCAACGCGATTCGACCGTTACCCGCTTTTTCCGCTCTGCGATCGATCGCGGCACTCTTGGAATCGTCCAGCGGCTGGACGAGAAGGGTAATCCGCTCGACGAATTTGGCGCGAAGGTCAAAGAGCCGACTATCAACCGCTTTACGACGACCCTGGAAACGCAGCGCGTGCTGGACGAGAAGACGCATTCGATCTTCTTCGCCCGTTATAGCTATGAAGACGTGCGTTTGTTCAATCTGCAGAGCCTGGTTATCAAGCCAATTCTCCAACCCGATCGCGCGGTAAGGCTTTCGCGGTTTGGCGTGTCATTCGTGCGCGACACTCGCGAAAGATGCGAACGCGGATTAATCGGAACAGTTCGCAACCCTGACGAGGAGACCGGCGCTCCCGGCGAAATTTGTCGTTACAATCAGTTGGACGCGACGCGTGGCGCATTCTTTAACGTTGATTACGCCGTCGCTCTGCGGCAACTGGGCGGCAACCTTTCATTCAATCGTTTACAAGCGACCTATCGCCGTTATTACAAACTACACGCGTTCCGCAGCACGGTGCTCGCGGGGAATGCGACGCTTGGCCTCGCGAATCTCTTCAACCCGCGTGACCGAGACGGCAACGGCACGATCGATGAGATCGATCGAACGCTGCCGATTAGCGAGCGGTTTTTCTCAGGTGGCTCGACAACGTTGCGCGGCTTTGGTTTTGAGGAAGCTGGGCCACGGCAGGTGATCATCCCGCAGGGAATCTTTCGCGATCAGAATAAGAAGCAGGTTTTCTTAAATCCATTCAGCGTGCCCGTCGGTGGCAACGCCCTCGCGATCGTTAATTTAGAGGCACGTATACCAGTTTCAAGATCATTACAGGCAGTTCCTTTTTACGATGGCGGCAATGTGTTCCGGCGCGTCGGCGATCTTTTCCGCAAGCATGACAATACGCCCATACCGGCGAACGATATTATCGCCGCCATCAACAGAGAAAACCTGCGCGCGCATTGGACCAACACACTCGGTCTGGGTTTCAGAATTCAAACGCCGTTCGGGGGCGCGCTGGCGATTGATTATGGCTACCTTTTGAATCCGCCGTCATTTCTGATCCCGCAGCGTGGTCCGAGTTTGGCCCCGGATGATTTCACCGGAACGCCGGCGGTGTATCGGTTGAAGCGCACGCAAGTGCACTTTAGATTTACGCAAACGTTCTGAGACGGCAAACCGGCGAAGAGCGGAGAGCAAAGAGCGAAGAGCGGAGAGCAAAGAGTGAAGAGCGAAGAGCGAAGAGCCAAGGGTGGAGCGCATACGCAGGGGAGCGTTACATGTTAAGAATTGAATCGATAAAAAGAATCGCGTCACAGTTTGCGCTTGGCGCTTCGCGCTTGGCTCTTCGCCCCTGGCGCTTTGCACTTCGCTCTTTGCGCTTCGCATTTCGCCCTTGGCCCTTTGCTCTTCGCGTTTTTCAGTTCTTTGCGCTTACCGCTTTGCCCTTCGCCGCGTTCTTATCTTTCAGCGCTTCGCGTTGTGAGGCGCAGCAGGTCGTCGACAAAATGGTCGCGACGGTGAATTCGTCAGGCCAAACGCAATGCGATGCTTGCCTGATTACTTATTCCGACTTGTTGTGGCAATTGGCATTGCAGCCGGACACCGTGCTCGCGAATCCATCTTCCGAAGAGCTGAATCGCGCGCTCAACCTGGTCATCGATCAGCGACTCATTCTTCAAGAGGCAGAAAAGCTGCCATCGATCGCGCCGACGGCCAATGAGATAACGGCGGCGCGCGACGATCTGGCAAAGGCCTTTCCTTCGCGAGCAGAATTTGAGCTGCGTTTACAAACGGTAGGACTAACGGCTGAGAAACTTGACGAGATAATCGAGCAGCGCGTGCGGATTGAAAAGTATCTCGATTTCCGCTTCCGCAATTTCGTCGTGATCACGCAAAACGAGATCAGCGATTATTACCGCGACGTGTTTGTGCCACGGCTGCGCGCGCGCGCCCCGCGGCAGATCGTGCCGACTCTTGAGGAAGCTCGACTCACGATCGAAAAAACG
>DATENN010000477.1:0-12967 GCA_035275045.1 Pyrinomonadaceae bacterium | reverse complement strand
GGCAGCCTCCACAAAAATTATTCAGTTGTCTTTTTGGGGTTCGGTGCTACTATGTAGACGAATCCCGCATCGCCAAAAGCGATGTAATTACTTTGAACGGTTAACGGATTCATTTGAAGGCGCTGGGTCATCACCCCGGCGCTTTCGCCGTTTTATCTTCTAGTTATTTTCTCCGATACCGCACCCCCCAAAAACAAAAAGCTCACTGTCACGAAAGAAGAGACACTTCCGATCCTTTTGGTCGTCTCTAGTTTCGTCACAGTGAGCCGAACATCATGGATCCCGTTTCGAGAAGCGATGGGTCAGCTTCTCTCCATGTCTCACTGATTATTTGTCAAAAAAGAATCGCGTAAATAACCCTCTGCCACCCATCCGTTCGCTGCTCCCAAATCCAGCGAACCCGGAAACACCAGAACGCGATTCCCGCGCTTGCCAAGCGTCGTCGTTAATATACACCTTTGATTTCGATTGCAACACCTAACCGTGATCAAATCAACGAGTTAGCGATCTTTGCGTGAGGTGTGACTAGAGGCGTTTAGCGTGTCTCGTATCCACGTAGATAAATCTTTGCCCTCAGCCTTGGCGGTTTTCTGATATGCAATTTTTTCAGATTCTTGAACGCGTGATTGAAGCACTACACTCCGTGCATCTTTCCCTAAGCTAGGGCGTCCAACTTTAGGTTTGATTTTTCCTGGCATCCTTAATCTCCGACACTACAGCCGCTCGTACTGCGGTCTGCGGTGAATTAACCGGCGGTAATTCCAGCACGGCTACATAACGTCTCGCTTGATCGTTTTGTCCGGTCGCGTGCGCCCATGCGTATGCGCGTTTCGCTTTCGGATGCCCGCGAATATTGAATATCTCAACCGTACCGTTCCAAACCGTTTCGCCTTGAAATGTTTCGATTACTTCTTCGCTTCCGGCATATTTCGATTCGCAGCCATGAAGGCGAAGGATCGCGTTCTTCAATTCCGAAATGTAGGCCGCACGTTTGTCTAATTCGGCATCGCTCATAGCGCAGCCTCAACCAGATCGCCGTAAGACCAAAACTTACGCTCGACACCCGCTGCCATTGCTGGCGTCATTTTTAGTGAGCGATGCGACTTCACAAACTTATGACTCGCGAAGTTGAGCGCGACCGCCGCTTCAAAGTTTTCTAGCTTCTTGCTGAAAGCCAACGTCAAACGGTTAAGCCTCTTAACGTGCAAGCGAGTAGAAGCGTTCAGGCGTTCGACATAAGAAGTTGAGACCGCTTTCGGATCGGGCGTTCCCATGATCCAAATCTTCTCGCTCGATTTGATGCGCGGCTGTGAATACTTTCGTTCAGGGTTGTACTTACCGCTATCTTCGGAGGAATAACTTTTTACAATTTGCGCGTAGTCAACCTCACGACCGAAAGCCAATTCAATCGCTTCGGGGTAGGAATTCATAGCGTCGGTGGAAATCTGAACGCGATTGTTAAGACGTGAAGCAAGGTCAGTAATAAACGCGGCTGTCGTTTCGATATTGCGGTTGTTAGACACGCGGTAAGAAGGGACGATCTTTGTCTCCGCATCAATCGCGCAGAACGTCCAGACCGTGCCTAGCGTCGGATCGTCGGTATCTTTAACGTGAGCCTGTTTTTTACCAATGAATACCCAAATCTCATCTAATTCCAGTCGCTTGCAATCGAGACCGCGCATCTTTTCGTCCATCAGCCGCGCACAACCTTGACCAATGCGAACGCCCAAGCGCATGATCGTGTCCCGATGAATTCCGGTCATTCGCTCAATAGACCGAATCGAGTTTCCTTCAGCTAGGGCTGCCGTAACCGTAATCTGCTTGTCTTTGCTTAAGAAGTAGTTTGACATTGTTCTCCAGCGGAGAATACTGTACTACGGAAACCCTAACTCGTCAATATACCATTTGCGTACTACGGGAATTATTTTATTGCTTGTCGCCGGATGTGGGTGTGCCGCACACGGCCAAACTTATGCCCAGCAAGAAAAGAACGCCACTGGCGGTCAGTCTCAGCCACAGATGATCGCCGTAAGCCCGTCCCCAAGTCAGAGTGCTATAGAGCAGCCAAAGAGCAGCGTAGAAGCCCGCAAAAGCCAAACCGAGCCAACAGCCTTTTGGAATGCGACCCTTGCGGATTGGGTGCAGGTGGGAATCAACGCTGCGCTCCTTGTAATTATTCTTTTTCAGACGGGCATATACAGCCAACAGCGCAAGATAATGCAAAGCCAAGTTGACCACGCTCGGATAGCGGAGCGGGCGTATATGGCGGTCGCCACTATAGGATTGTCGAAACTGGTGGTCGGCACTTTTCCTACAATCACCGCGATTATTCAGAACGCTGGACGGACGCCCGCTGCGAACGTCCGTGCTCCCGGCAAAATCTCGCTGAACCTCGCGGGACAACGTCCGGAATCGGAGACAATTCAGTCTCACTTTAGGGTACAGGAGGCCATACTGGGGGCGGGTGCAACGCATACCGCCGTTTATGAGTTCAAAGAACCTTGCGATAACACGATGAAGTACCGGATAGAAAACGGCATCCTTACAGTTTTTATTCAGGGAACCATCTGGTACGACGATGCGTGGGGAATTGAGCAGCATACTTCTTTCTTCTTTGAGTGGAATCCTGCGATGGAAGCGTTTATGGATCGCAGAGAACGAGAACACGGGGACGCGAATCAAGCGATTTCAGATTAGGACACTACACCCCGCGATACGCTCAATTGTCATTGCTTTCCTTCGCGTGGTTTAATGCGACGAGTTCAATCTCTTATTCAGGAGTGCGCAGTGAAACTATTTCTGGGTTCGCTAATTCTCTTGTGCGCGATTGATATGACCATGGCACAAACGAAAACTACGACACCGCAACCGTCAACGACTCCGAATCCGGCGATGACACCGATGCCTGCGCATACCCCGGCGCCGGCACAAACACCCACGCCCGGCAACGCTGCCGCCGCTGCAACTCCTACTGCGAATCCTGCAGACGTGGCTTCGGTCGATTCGATCATCGCGGCTGTCTACGACGTGATCTCAGGTCCGGCCGGCAAGAAACGAGACTGGGATCGAATGAAATCTCTGTTCATCCCGGGCGCGCGCTTGATTCCCACCGGCCCACGGCAAACAGGCGGCTACGGTTCGCGTGTGTTAACGGTGGATGAATACGCTGAACGTGCGGGCGGTTTCTTCGACAAAGAAGGCTTTTACGAACGCGAGGTGTCGAGAAAGACCGAGCAGTTCGGCCAGATTGTCCATGCGTTCAGCACTTATGAGTCACGACATGCGCCCGACGAGAAACCATTCCAACGCGGCATTAACAGCATTCAACTAATGAACGACGGCACGCGCTGGTGGGTGGTAACAATTTTCTGGCAGGGTGAAGACGAAAAGCATCCGTTGCCGGAAAAGTATCTAACCAAGCCCTGACTCGAAAGCAAAAAGAAAAATTTGTGATTTCTCTCATTTATCATTTGTCATTTTAAGAATGTCCGTTGTTCGTCGTCAGTTGTTAGTGCCCCCCCGCTCCTAAATGACAAATGAGAAATGTTAAATTAGCAATGATAATTCTCTTTGCTTTTATCTGAGAAGTTATGACTCCGGAATGGAAACTGAAGTTTTGGCAGATTCCTCATCTCGATCTCGAGCTGCTACATGCGGCGCACGTTACTCATGACTACCCTGCTCACATCCACGAGGACTACTCGATCGCTATCGTCCTTGCCGGAACGGAAATAACGACCTGCAACGGCGTCGCACATCCGGCCGCGCCCGGCCAGTTACTTCTCGTCAACCCGCGGCAGGTTCACTCCAACAGATCCATCGACAGCGAATACCGCGCGCTCAAACTCAAACCGCGTTCATTCGATAACTTGTTGCGCGATTTGCGGCCGGTGGAATCGGACTGGGTCTTTCCCAGAGTGGTAGTTACTGATTCGACATTATTCAGCCGCCTGCTGCAATTTCACCTGTCTCTTGAGCAGGATACGGGAACGCTCGCACAACAAACTGAGTTTATTTCTGTGATGAGTTTTTTGTTGAAGCGTTTGAAGACAAACTATCGGGCAGCGCCGCAGCCTGTAAGCGCCAAAGAAAGCGAAAAGGTGAGGTTGGTTCGCGACTACCTGCAAACGCACTTCGCCGAAAACATATCTTTAACGCAGCTCACATCGCTTACTAATTTGAGCCCATACTATTTGCTGCGAGTATTTCACAACCATACGGGTTTGCCGCCTCACGAGTACCAGACGCAACTGCGTATCGCGCAAGCTCGAAAATTGATACGCAAGGGAATGCCACTTTCGCACACCGCGCTCGAAACCGGGTTCTGCGACCAAAGTCATTTCTCTCGCAACTTCAAACGGATCGTGGGTGTTACACCGCGACAGTATTTTTCAGCGCCTCGCATTTGACCGCAGCGCAATCAACCAACCGCAAGATCGTCCAATACCTTTAGCCGCAGCGCCGCTATAAATGGTGCTTCTCCCCGCATTATTTGGGTCTCGTCGCAGGCCCTTGATCTGATCGCACTCGAGGTAATTATGCTTCGTCAACTTCTAATTATTATTTCGCTTCTCATTTGTGCCGCGTCTGCATTCGCCCAAAAGAGCGTTGCGTTGCCGGCGACCCCGGCCGGAAATCAACTCAACGCATGGTTGGAGATGTTTGCAGCAGGCGATGACGCGCAGTTCCAGCGTTTCATCGAACAGCACTTTAACAAAACGCTGCTCGCCGAAAACGATGCCGCCTACCGCGCCGATCGCGCGGCCAGAACATTTCTGGATACGCGCGGCTTCATCATCCGGGACATTGAAAAGTCGACCGATGATGAAATCGTCGTGCTGGCCCAATCTTCATTAACAGAACTGTGGTTTCGTATAACAATGAAGGTCGAGCCCACCGCGCCGCACCTGATTTCTGAATACACGTCCCAGCGTATTCACCCGCCGGAAAAATTCCCGGCGCGCAAGCTTACCGAAAAAGAGCTGGTGCGCGAGATCGATCGGTTCATGAATCGATTGGTTGCCGCCGACGCTTTCTCGGGAAATTTATTAGTGGCCAAAGGTGAAAAGGTACTCTTCAAAAAGTCGTACGGCTTGGCGAGCAAGGCTTACAACATTCCCAATCGCCTCGATACCAAATTGAATATTGCTTCCGTCGGCAAGATGTTTACGGCAATCGCGATTGCGCAATTAGCCGAACAAGGCAAACTCGCATTTACGGACAAGATTGGAAAGTACCTCACTGACTATCCAAACAAGGAAGTCGCCGAGAAGGTGACCATTCATCATCTGCTGACGCACAGTTCCGGTCTCGGCGACACCTACAGCGCCAACTATATTTGCCACAAGGGCGTGCTGAGAGAGGTGAAGGATTGGTTGCCGCTTTTCATCAACGAGCCGAAACCATTGGCGTTTGAACCCGGCGCGCGCTGGCAGTACAGCAATCAGGGATTTATTTTGCTGGGCGCGATTATCGAAAAGGTGTCGGGCGAAAACTTTTTTGAGTACATACGCAAACACATCTTTGCGCCGGCCGGCATGACGAACACTGATTATTACGAAGCGGACAAAGACACGCCGAATCTCGCTATGGGTTATACGAATTTTGAAGACCTGGGAGAAGACAATTACCAGTTTCATATTGGACAACGTCGCAACGTCTCGCTCTACCAGGGCGCGCGAGGTGGTCCAACCGGCGGGTTGAGCTCAACGCTCGATGATCTGTTTCTTTTTAGTTTGGCGTTGAGACAGGGAAAGCTTGTCAGCCCAAAGATGTACGACGTACTGACGACCACCAAGATCTTGGCGCGCAAGTACGACGCGAACCAGACTTATTGGGGTTATGGATTCGAGTTGGAGAATATCGACGGCAAGCACGTCATTGGACATGGCGGTGGCGACTTGGGAATCAGTAGCGCCGTGCGCTGGTATCCCGATGCGGGCAACTACACCTTCGTCGTCTTATCGAATTACGACCGCGGCGGGATTATTACTAACTACAAACTCGAGGAGATCATTCTTAATCAAGCACCGAGATAGAGGTGAGATGTCGATGTCTGAGGTCAGAGATCGGAGGTCAGAGATCAGATGTCAGAGGGCGGAGCGCTGGAATCTGAGGATTCAGGTTATGCGATCGCTTTTCTGAAGGTTGTGCCGTGCACACAGCAACTGCACATTTGCTTCTGTGATCGAAGAGCCGCCCTTCGCCCATGGTAGGTCGTGATCAAAGTGTAGTTCATCGGTCGCGTCGCACCGCACACACTTTCCGCCATCACGCTGCCAAACTGCTAATTTTATTTTCGTAGGAATGATGCGCCGCCGCTGCGGCGTTCGTATCGGCTCGTGAGAAAAGTCTTCATCACCTTCAACAGCGACTAGTTTGAACTTGAAGACGTTTCGACGATTGTTTTTGTCCCGCTCTGTCCACGAATCTACCAAATGAAACACGCCGTTGTACGACCAAATTCCTGGTTTGATTTTTTCGTACACTCGTACGCGCTCGGGTGGTTTGGCGCCTACCTTCGTCGCTTGCGCGGCTTGATGAAATTTTCCATTTTCGGTTGCTAGACCGGAACGCGTGGCAGCTATCTGATCGGAGAATTTTGGATTTTGAACTGAACCTTTGGGCTGGTCGTGACCCTCGTAAATCAACGTCGTGCCGCCATCTTCAAGTCGGTCGTCGTAAGGCGCGCCAGGCCGCACTGACATAAGAATAACCGAATGGTTTCCACCACAGTTGAAGTTCATCCCCTTCTGAAGACTAATGCCTTCACGCTGGCACATTTCTATGTAGGAGATGATGTTGTCGCTCACGCGTCCTCCAGACGCATGAGCTTATATTTCTAGTTGAAACGATGCAAGATTTTTTGCATCGCTAGAAAGCGCCTCTTCTGAAAATCTCTTCGAACGAGAACCGCCATCTAAGGCAGCTTAAACCTTCTCACCTTATCCCAACTAATCCCTGCACCGATTGGATTAGTTTTTCCGAGTCGTAGCCGATGCCGTCCTTGAAAACAATTTCCACGTTTTCGATGTCCGTAATTTTCAAAGCCGGGTTACCGCGAACGATCATCAGGTCGGCTTGTTTGCCCACAGCAATCGAGCCGATGCGTGCGTCTTCGCCGAGGAACCTGGCGCCGTTCAGAGAAGCAATTTTGATTGCTTCTACCGGCGTAAATCCCGCCTCGACCAGTAATTCAACTTCACGCAAATCGCCAAAGCCGGCGACGACACCGCCATTGCCGGTAGGATCCAAACCGGCCAACAACAAACCGCCGGCCGCGACAAACGCGCGTTCGAAATCCATCGACTTGCGCGTCAGTAGCGTTATCGGCGAGTCGGCGGCTATCCGCGAACGGTTCGTCAGGTAACGCAGGCGCGCGTCGTTGTTCATAACTGCGAGCATACGCGGATTCAGAACTGCGCTCGGCGCACCAATCGCAGTCGGTCCGCTTGGCGAAGACGCCAGCGGCGCACTTGCTTCAAACACCGGTAAGGTCGAAGTGAGAGCCACGTTCTTTGCCACCAGGGTGCGAATAGTTTCCTTCACCGGCTCGCTGGTTATATCAAGCTGTCTTAACGATGTGTTCACTGCGGCGCCAGGACATTTGTCCGGCTCCTTGTTGGCCACAAATTCCGAATCAGCCAGCAAGCCGTGCTCAAGATTATCAATGCCGATCTCCGCCGCTTCGCGATATCCAATCGAGCAAAGATGGCCCGTAACTTTTAAGCCACGTTTGTGAGCTTCCTCGATCGCGGCGCGCAGCTCGGCACGCGTGATATTCATGTACGCCTTGAAAGAGGTCGCGCCCTGCTCGGCCCAGAAGTTCACCATGCGCCGCGCGTCGTCGGGTCCGGTCAACTCGTGCATGACGGGCGTGAACGCGCCGGCGCCTTCCAGGTAGGGCGCGGTAATGTGCATCTTTGGACCAATCATGCGGCCGGAATCGATCAGCTTCTTAATTTCTAAGTCGGTATCAGGTACGACACTGCCGGTGGTGCGAATGGTAGTAACGCCGAGCGCGAGGTACAGCCGCGGAAAACTTGTTCCCATGTCCGAGTACATCGGCGGCGAGCCGCCCATGGGAAAGAACATGTGGTTGTGCATTCCGACGAGACCAGGCAATACGGTGTAGCCTTTGAGATCAATCACGCGCGCATCAGCAGGTATAGGTCCACCAATCGATTGGATCCTGGCGTTGCTGATGACTACAGTTTGATCTTCGATTGGCGCAGCGCCGGTGCCGTCAATGATGCGAACATGCGTAAGCGCAATGACGGGTGCGTCAACGCGAATGAAGTCTGATTGTGCAAAGCAAGCGACGCAGGCGAGGAGCCCCAGTAATACCGTGTTTGCGAGACGGCTAATTGAAAGAAGATTGATCATTTCTTATTTACCGTTTTTCACAGGTCTAATAAAGAGGAGCGAAAAGGAAAACATTTTCCATTTCCCATTTAACATTTTTCATTTGCCATTTTAAGAACCGGGGCGCTACGTGGCGTCACTCAAGCAGGTTTCGCTCTTAACCGGAGCGAAAGTCGTCGTTGGGATGATAGTTGCTATAAACATGTCGCTCCGCTGGAGCGAAAAACATTTTCCATTCATAACGATTCACGATTCACGATTCACGATTCACGATTTACGGTCCTTGAGCGATGTTGCTTTGCCGCCGCGGCGAACGGCTACCATCTCGGCGATGATCGCGAGCGCTACTTCTTCGGGAGTTACGGCGCCGATATCTAATCCGATCGGCGCATGAACATGCTGTAATTTCTCTTCGGCAATGCCGGCCGCGCGCAGGCGCTCCAGCACGATGCGCGTGCGTCGCTTGCTACCGATCAAGCCAACGTAATCGGGATCGCCACTCGACAGGGCGGCGCGCAGGCATTGTTCATCTTCACTATGTCCGCGCGTGACTATCGCCACGGAAACACCGCGACCGTTGCCGATGCTGTCACCTGTAGTTTTGGCCCAATTCTCCGCCAGCATCGGTTCAATGTTCTCTTCCGGAAAATCTTCAGCCCTGAGAAAATCAATTCGATCATCAATCAACGTCGTGTGATAGCCCAATAGCGAGGCAAACCTTGCTAACGCCGCGCCAACATGACCCGCGCCACAAATTACTACACGTGGTTCCGGCTGAATCAATTCGAAAAGAAACTGCGCATCGTTGAAACTGCTGAGATTCGGGGCAAATTCCCGACCGAAAAAGGTGCCGGTGTCATGTTTGGAAGCGAGGAAAATATTTGCCTGTCGCGTGATGGCTGCGTCGATGGCGCTACTGCCAAAAGTGCCATGCAGAGATCCGCCCGCTTCTACAATCATTTTTTCGCCTACCTGTATTGGCGCCTTGATAATCGTCACCAGCACTGCCGTTGCACCTGTCGCAAGAATGTCTTGCACACGTACAGCGATCGCATTGCTTGATTCAGCGTCCTTCATCGGCAATCCAACTTTTGATGGCGGGTTGAGTTTGGCATCCACTCGCTAACGCGATTCATGGTGCGTTCGAGGTTTTGGCGAATTACCTGAACCAAGCGCGCGGCGCAGCAACCACCATGGACCAACCAGCAGATAAACGGGATTGCGGAAGAACGCGGGCTGATTGCCCTCGATGATGTGACCAGCAAATTGAAGTGCCCAACCGATGATGAACAGCGCGAGCGCCCAACGCCAGCTAAAGAAAAACAACGGCAGCGAGAGCACGATCAGTGGAATACCAATCGAGTGAGACAATTTGTTCAGCGGATGCTGATGATGGGCTTTGTAGTTTTCGATCACGAGTAGCGATTACGTCTTGGGTCTTTGGTCTTGGGCTTTGGGCGTTGGGCTTTGGGCGTTGGACTTTGGACTTTGGACTTTGCACTTTATATTTTGTACTTTGTGCTTTGTGCTTTGTGCTTTTTCGTTAGTATTCAAAGTACAAAGCTCAAAGTACTAAGTTCAGGGTACCTGCCACACGTCGAGAAAAATATCCATGGTGCCGCCGCAAACCATTCCTTCTTCGCTGGCCTCTTCCGCGGTCAGCGAAAAATGATGGAGCGCCGACTCTCCTGATCGGAACGCTTCGCGAGCTTCAGCCCATACTTCCGCTTCCACACAGCCGCCCCCGACTGTTCCGGCTGCGCTCCCGTCTTCGAAAAAAAGCATTTTCGAGCCGCGCTGTTGCGGAGTTGAGCCGCGAGTCGCGGTCACAGTTGCGACGACGACGCGCTGGCCGTTCTGATTAGCCTGTTCAATCTGATGGTAGAGTTCGGATTGGGAAAGACTGGACATTAACTTAACATTAAGAATTCGGCGCTACAGCGATGATCTACATCTGAGATCTGATCTGACAGGGTGCGGGGGCGCGCTCTTCCCAGTCATGAGACATTCCCGCTAAAGTCTGACATCTGACCTCTGACATCTGACATCTGAGCTCACTGTTCCGGAATCGGCGTCGGACTTGGCGTGGCGATCACGCTGTTTTGCTGCTGCTGCTCCAGCCGTCGTCGTAATACGTCCACTTCGTTTTCAGCGGTCGCCAACGCACCCTGCAAACGTGTGCGGCTGTTTTCTAACAAACTGATTTGCGTCTGCAAGCGCGCCTTTTCACCTTCGAGTTGGCGGCGGCGAGCTTCGCGCGCGTCCTCGGGATGCGTTGTGCCGTACCCGGCAGTCGAGCGCTCGATGTTTTCAGGTTTGAGCGCATAATCAACCTCTTCACGACGCGATTCAAGATCCGCGAGCTTGGTTTCAGTGTCGAAGATCTGAGAGCGCACGCTCTCAGCGCGTTGCTCAGCGCGCGTCAATCGCTCCATATCGATCAGCGAACGCTCGTTCTCCTGCATCTGGCTCAACTTATCGTTTAAGCGATTCACCTGGTTTGACAAGTTGTCAATCGTTTGTTGCATCGATGGATCAGCAGGCTTCAAAACTTTTTTCCCAGGAGTTCCCTCAACTGTGTCCGTGTTCTCATCGGCCGTGCTGATGATTCGCTCGGAATTCGAATCCTGTTCCGTACCCGGCGCAGCGATTGCGGGATTCGTAATCACCGGTCGCGGCGCCCTGCGCACACGTCTCTTACGACGGCGTTGCGCGTCGGTCTCGATGGAACAAACGCTGATACCAATAACAACAGCGAGCAGGAGAGCTATATAACGGATGTACCGGCTTTGCATTTATTATTTCCCTCAGTTTGAAGCTGAACCTTAAAGATACGCTCGTGGCGCAAGCCCTTCAAGTTTGCGCCACTGCTTGTTCTTAAACGATTGGCTTAGCCGCCAGTTCCTAAAAACGGGCTTGTTCTCTAATTACAACCGTCGCATTCCGAGACAGTAACGCTCGTCGAATTGAATGCAATACAACCGCAGCCGTCGTCGACTTCGACGCTGGCCGTGTAAGTTCCCCGCTGTACACCGCTGAGATCCCAAATCACGGACGGACCGTCCCCCGTGACCCGGCCACCGGTCGTGCTAAAGGTATAAAGCAACGAGTCGCCATCCCGGTCCGACGCTATGCCCGAAAGCGCCACCGAATTTGAAGCTGACGGCTTACACGCGTCAGGCGCGGCGCCGCTCTGACAACCGATAATCAATGCCGCGGGCGAGGCATTTAGTTGTACCGTCGGCGGCATATTCGGCAAAACTTTTCCAGGCTTACCTTTTTTGTCTGTGAGTCGCGTGCACCGGGCCCCAACGACTGCTGGCTCAGCCTTTTTCGATTTTTTCGGATAAAGCAGGCGCGTACAACGCGTACCGCCCTCCTGAAGAATCGAGTGCGCGCTGTTGTTGCGACGAACAGCGGCGGAGCCGATCGTTAGAACAATCAAACAAAGCACGGTTGATAGAATCAGTAGTTTACGCAATGTAAAGCTCCTTTATCCCAAGTTGGCAATCGATTGGTCCAACTGCGTATTCCGTTGCGCTATATCTGCAATTCGGCCTCGCACTTCTTCGACCTTTTCGGCCGGAGCCCGCTCGGCGAACTGTGGATTAGCCAGTTGCGCCTGAAGTTTCCCCGCTTCAGCCGACAGCTTGGCCTTCTCTTTGTGCAGACGTTCGCGTTCCTGATCAAAGTCGATTAGACCTTCCAGCGGTATCGCGACTTCAGCACCGCCCATTAAGACAGCGCGTGCCGACGCTCGCGGTACTTCCAACGTTTTAGCGATTGAGATTTCGCTGGCGCGCGCAAGTCTGCTTATCTGGGCCTGATTTTCCTTGAATAGATTTTGCAATTTCGCGTCCGGCGCCGTAATCAACAAGCGGACCCGCTCGCCCGGCTTAATGTTCATTTCGGAACGGATGTTGCGCACGCGCGAGATTACATCGATAACCGACTGCATTTGCCATTCGGCGTCTTCATCGATCAACGCGGCATCGCTTTCGGGATAAGCAGCCAGCATTATTGATGGCGAAGCACCGGCGTATGCCGCGTGCAATAACTCCGCATGATTCCCGGGAAGTTTTTCCCAAAGCTCTTCAGTGATATATGGCATGAACGGATGCAACAAGCGAAGTGCCTGTTCCAGAACCGTCAGCAATCGCGTGCGCGCGGCGTCGCGATTCTCGGTTGCTGCTTCAGCCGAGATTTCGCTTTTACTTAACTCGATGTACCAGTCGCAAAAATCATCCCAGAAGAAATGGTAAAGCGTCTGAACTGCTTCATGAAATTCATAAGCAGCGAGAGCCTTACGAAGTTCGCCTGCAGTTTTATTCAGGCGCGAAACGATCCAGCGATCGTGCAGGGCAGAAGTTGAACCAACCCGCAACGATTTCGGGTCGACCGACGCGCCGTCGGAATTCAGCAAGCAGAAGCGGGCCGCGTTCCAAATCTTGTTCGCAAAGTTGCGATAGGTTTCAACCTGCTTCTCGCTCCAGCGATTATCGGTACTGCCAACCGAAGCCAGCTTCAGTCGGGTGGCATCGACGCCGTACTTGTCGAATACTTCCAACGGATCGACACCATTCATCTTTGTCTTTGACATGCG
>DATENN010000476.1:0-3226 GCA_035275045.1 Pyrinomonadaceae bacterium | reverse complement strand
TATTCGAATTCCCGGATCGAGCGGCTGAAGGCGCGTTGCAGCTTGCGCACCTGGGCGGCGACCAGTTGCGGGAACCGCAGCAGCACCGGAGCGCCAATTCCGCGGCGCGCGAGGTCGTCGATGATTTCCTTTAAGTCCGCTGAGCGCGAGTCACCCTCGGCAGGTCGTACGATGAGGTTCCCCTTGCGGTTTACGTCAAAATATCCCTGCCCCCAGTTCTCAATGCCATAAGTTTCGAGGGTCTGCTCAATTGCCGTGGTCAAATCGGGTCTCCTGATTTACTTGCGAGACTTGGGTGTACGGAATACCGAGCCTAAACGCAGCTATGCACATCCCGAGTCGGTGTAGCGGAGATTGTCTAGGATGGGACGCGTAGTGGCGCAATGTAACAGAAATCCACAGGAGGGTCTATAACTTTTTTGTTTCGAAAAGGATGGGCGCGCGAGTGTTAACTAAGGTGATGTAACGAGTTAACGGGCAAATGCTGGATTTAGCAAATTTGCCGGCAGCAAAATCCTTGACATGCTTTTCGGCGTCACTATAATGCATGCTTTTTTACGGCGTCGGCCTGAATGACGTTCGCAATTTGCTGCTCTAGTTTTCGACTTCCAAAACACTTCGCACCAAACACCACGCCGGGGCGAAGAGCACCCCTGACACTCCCAAAAAACTTTGCTTTGTGCATGCTCGGTGCACTTTGTGCCTCTGTGTTAAATCGCTTTTGCGACAACATCCATCACCGAGTCACGGAGTACACTGAGGTCACACAGAGAAGACATAAAACCCCTATTTCCTTCAGGAGAACTCATGAATGCAAAGACTGTCTTGAAGTATGCGTCTGACCAGGGCGCGAAGTTCGTTTCGGTCCGGTTCACCGATCTGCCGGGCTCGTGGCAACACCTTACTTTTCCCATCGCTGAGCTGGGCGAAGACCAGTTTGAAGATGGCTTTGGCTTTGACGCGTCATCGATTCGCGGCTGGGCGGCGATTCACGAATCCGACATGCTGCTGGTGCCGGACGCCTCGCGCTTTTGGATGGATCCATTTGCCGAACAACCGACGCTTTGCCTGATCGGTAATGCCGTGGATCCGATTACCAAAGAGGGTTATGCATTCGATCCGCGTTCAGTCGCAGTGCGAGCTGAGAACTACCTGAAGTTCACCGGCCTCGGCGACACCGCGTTCTTTGGACCGGAAGCGGAGTTCTTTGTCTTCGATTCAGCTAAGTTCCACAACGAACAACATTCCGCCGGTTACTCGATCGACTCAGACGAAGGTCACTGGAACAGCGGCCGCGACGCGAATGAATTTCAGGGCTCGAACCTTGGTTATCGCATTCGCGCGAAAGAGGGATACGTGCCGGTGCCGCCGACAGATACGCTTAGCGATCTGCGCTCCGAGATTTCATTGACGCTGGCAAAGTGCGGCGTAACGGTCGAGTGTCATCACCACGAGGTCGCAACGGCCGGCCAATGTGAAATTGATTTCCGGTTCGCGACCTTGCTGGGCACGGCGGACAATCTGCAGGTTTTCAAATACGTAGTACGCAATACTGCCTATCAATACGGCAAAGCCGCTACCTTCATGCCCAAGCCATTGTTCGGCGACAACGGTTCCGGTATGCACTGTCATCAGTCGATTTGGAAAAGCGATAAACCGCTGTTCGCGGGTGATGGTTATGCAGGCCTTTCGGAGATGGCGAAGTATTACATCGGCGGTTTACTAAAGCATGCAGCGGCAGTCGTCGCGTTCGCCGCCCCAACTACCAACAGTTACAAACGTCTGGTGCCGGGATTTGAAGCGCCCGTGAATCTCGCTTACTCAGCGCGCAACCGCTCGGCGGCGATCCGCATTCCAATGTTCTCGACGAATCCAAAGCTAAAACGCCTTGAGTTTCGTCCACCTGATCCGTCTTGTAATGCGTACCTTGCCTTCTCAGCGATGTTGCTGGCGGGCATTGACGGTATTCAAAACCGCATCGATCCGGGCGATCCGCTGGAGAAAGACATCTATGATCTGTCGCCGGAGGAATTAAAGGACGTGCCGACTTTACCGGGTTCGCTTGACGAGTCGTTAAAGGCTTTGGAAGCGGATCACGACTTCTTGCTGAAGGGTGATGTTTTTAGCCAGCAGTTGATCGACCGCTGGATCAGTTACAAGCGTGAGAAAGAGATAACTCCAATGCGCATGCGACCGCATCCGATGGAGTTTGCGCTGTATTTCGATATCTAACGGAAAGTCCAAGGTCCGGGGTCCAAAGTCCAAGGTCAAGAAGTCCAAGTAAGCAGTTTTCGCCGCCGACCTTGGATCTTCAACCTTGGACCTTCAACTTTTAACTCCGGACTTTGAACTTTTAACGATCCTACGGCCAAATGAATCCCGTTAGCGGATGGCCATAAAACGTATCTGCTTGCCACGTCGCTTTATTCCAGGGGCCGTCCTGATCGCCGATAATCGTCACCGGCACAACGACGCGGTCCGTGCCCAGCTTATTTGATGAGGCAATGCCGTTATCGAGCTTGCCGTTCGGTCCGACGGTGAACTTGATCGAACGCGACAGTTTGTTGTTCCAAAGTAGCTTGAACTCGTATTGGCCCGGGTTTGAAGCCATCTTCCACATCTCGTTCGTGTTCGGTTGACCTTGGCCACCCTCGGTCTTGTCCCATTGTTTCACGACAGGAAATCCGCACTCGACGCGCGACCACTTCGCCTTCTGCGGCAACGAGTCGTTGACGGACTGCGTAGTCTGTAGCTCGACGACTGCCTCGCAACCCGCCGCGCCTACCTGCGTTCCATCCATGAATAGCCGGCCGACTTCCTTGCCTTGATAAAAGAGATGCGGGTCGAATTTGTAAGCGTCGCCGCGCACCCAAAACGCAACGTGAAAGTCGGGGTAATCCCAACCATAAACGTCGTCAGGTGTATACCAGACGTAGCCAATGGGCAGGTTCCAGTCCTGATCAACGTAATAGACGAACTTCTGCGCGGCCTTCGGGCCAACCTCATTCGTGAGTGCTTTGGCTACCTTGAACTTGCCTGTGAAAAGCGTTGTGTTGGTGCCGGCTAATTCGTTACGCAACTTTATGGCAAAGTTGACCGGTCCCAGCGTCAGGATGCTCTTGTCTTCGACTTGACGACCACCGCAAGTCGTTTTCCACCAGCGGCCCTTCTGCGTTTCGCCCGTGTCGCAGTCAAATGAAAGCCACGGCGCAGTGCCGCCGGGCTG
>DATENN010000475.1:0-6775 GCA_035275045.1 Pyrinomonadaceae bacterium | reverse complement strand
CACAATTGCGACACCGCCCGCCACCATTTTAAAGAGTATTGCCATTTCAATCCTGACTTATGAACTGCGTTTAAAAGGCATCGTTTCGACGACTTTGCGCCCAAGTTGCGTAGTCTCGCCCGTTCGAAATGCCGGCGATTCAATTGCGTTGACGACGACTGACGGCGGAGGCCGGCGCGAATCAAAGCGAACGATGCGGCCGTTCCCACCGCGGCCGCGGAGATAATCGAAAAGCATGTAGGCACCCAGAGCCACTAACGCCACCGGCAACAACTGTCGCACCGGCAACTGAATGCCAAGCAGCGTGTGCAGTAGGAATAAAGTACCGATGACAATTAAGGTTACGCCCCAAGCAAAAGGATTTCCGTAGAGACGGCGAGTAATCACATCCTCTTCAGTTTCCGGCGTCAGGCCGGCTCGAATTAACTGTGCGGTGCGACAGGCATCGACAGCGGCAAACAACCACGTTCCCAGAACGCCAAGGACGAAGAACTGGACCCCTTGCGTCAAAACTGCCATCTGGAAAAAGCTGGCGAAGATCGCGAAATGGACAATCGCCTTTGCAGTCTGTCCGTTGTAAGCAGCTCCCAGCCCGGGAACAAAAGACAACAAGGTCGCGATTAAGGGCGAGGTCTTGCGATAAATCGGCGGCGATGTTTGCGCTTGCTGCCGTAGTAATTCGACGCCGGCAACAATGCAATCCTGGCAAAACGGAAAACCACGAATGCGGTGATCGCAAGCTGAACAAAGGCGCCGTGCGCACTGATTGCATTGCACGACGGCCGCGTTCTTAGGATGGTAGCTGCAATAGAACATGATCACTTATTATTTTGACGCCCCGCCCGATTGCTTGGACTTTTGATTCTGCTCCTGCGCAGGCGGTGGCGCTTGTTTTTGTCCCCCGACCAATACCTTCAGTCCGTTCGTTATCTCTTGGATGCTGCCGTTTGGGCCCTGATTTGAACTTTGCTCGACCAAACGCAAACTTGCGCTGTAAACGCCACTGATTGAGCCGTCGGCAGAAACAGTATTCGTCAAGACGAACACCGCCACTAAAAGCATTGTTGCGACGGTCGCCAGTTGCGGCGAGATCAGCGAGTCAAGCCACACGCGCATCCATGAGGCCATCCGTTCGCCCCAGGACGATCGAATTTCGCGTGCTAAAGCGGTTTCGGAAGTCGCCAGCAAAATACGTTCGTGTAATCCGACCGGGACCGGCTGTTCTTCGCCGACATATACGTAACAGGCGCCGATCGCACGCACCACATCGCCGGGCAATTCCGTGCACTTCGCGCAAAGTACGGCATGCCGCTCCCATCGATGATAAAGCTGAGCCGGCAAAAAACCGTCGAGGTAATCAGTAAGAAACTCTTCAAAATCCTCGCAGGCCATTGCAGTTTCTGGCAGCGTAGTTACAAGAATTCTTGCTTCCAGTTCCCGAGAAGGCTCAAGTGCCGACGCAGCACTGCACGCCTGAAGAGTATTTTTGACTTCGCTCAGCAGGTCGTGACAAAGCGGACACCGCATGGCGTGTTCGGCGAACGACTTGTGCGCCGCCGGTGCCAATGCGCCGTCGAGATAATCCGTCAGCCCTTCTTCAAATTCGTTACAAAGCATCAGTCTCTCTTTTTCTGCCCCTCACGTTTTCCCACGCCTGTCTACACTTCACTAACTGCCAACACTTTCATTCGCTTTAATATCTTGGCCAATTCAATTCGACCGCGATTAATCCGGGACTTAACTGTTCCCTCAGGGATTTTTAGTAAGTCGACGATTTCCTGGTAACTCAGCTCTTCGATGTCGCGCAGGATTACGCAGGTGCGAAGATCCGGCGAAAGCTTGTCAATACCCGCTTGAACCTGCGCGCCGAGCTCGCGCCTTTCCATTTCCTGATGCACTGAACGGGAAGAGTTGTGAAGGTGATAAGTATGGTCCGAAAGGTCGTCAGCCTGATTGTCGTGCGGTGTGCGTTGCCGCTTGCGGTAATCATCAATAATCAGGTTTCGCGCGAGTCGCATTAACCAGTTTTGCAAATCGCCCTGACGCGAATCGTATTGATCAAGCGATCGATAAACCCTTACAAAAACTTCCTGCGTCAGATCTTCAGCAGTGTCGGTGCGCGAGGTGAACCGGTAAGCGAGGTTATAAATCCGCCGCGAATAGTCGTGGACAATTTGTTCCCAGGCCGCGCCATCTCCAGCGCGACATCTGCGGACCAATTCGGCTCCTTCGTTGGCAGCCAAAACGCGTGCAGCCCTCACTTTGTCCTACTCCGCCTGACCTTCTTTTCCAGTGCATACAAAACGGTTTACTCCGTCTTGTAGCGCGACATACGACGCTGGGAAAGCTAAAGTTCCGCGGGGTCCTCATTGTAACGCTTTCGCGAAGGCGCTGGGCCGATGCGACTTGTTGCCCGTCGCGCTGGAAATGTTGTAGCCTTCCCGCGCAACCCAATATCTTGTGGTTCTAAGGCTCATCAGGCAACAACTTGAAATCCAACAAGCGAAAAATCATTGAATTTGCGGCCCTTTGCCTGCTGGCGGTCGCGATTCTTTGGTGGTTCGGGCGAAAACTAGACTGGGCTGAGGTGCGCCGCGCCGTTAGCCACGCCGATCCTTATCTCTTGGGACTCGCGGTTGTAATTATTTCTCTGGCGTATCTATTCAGGGCGACTCGATGGGGTGCGCTGCTGGCGCCACTTGGTAAAGCCGGTCTCAGAAATCTGTTTATAGCGACTACGGTTGGCTTCAGCGCCGTCTTTTTGTTTGGTCGCGCCGGCGAAGTCGTGCGACCCGTCGTCTTGCCGATGCGCGAACCGCGAATCCGTCCAGCCGCTTCGTTCGTGACGATCATGATCGAGCGGTTATACGACTCCATCGCCGTAGTCTTGTTGTTCGCTGTGAACTTGCTTTGGTTTCGGCCATCGTCCGACGCTGGCGGTAATCTCTTCCGCATTCGCGCAGTCGGCGCCGGTTTGCTTTTGATGGCAATTGGCGGGGTTTTCGGCTTAATCCAGTTCAGAAAACATTCGGCCCGTGCGTTGCGCTGGTTGCGGCCGGCGCTTGAAAATCGAAAGTTTATGCCAGCGGCGATCACTCGCGCCGTATTGAGCGTGCTTGAGCAATTGGCTACGGCCTTGCGCGTGTTAGTGGACGCGCGAGAGTTGGCGATAACGGTCGGGTGGACGGCGCTGGTTTGGGCAGGCATTGGTTTCGCGAACCTGCTCGTGCTGCGAGCCTTTGGATTACCGTTCGGAGTCACGCAAACGATTTTTGTACTGGGATGGTCGCTGGTGGGATCGTTGGTTCCCACGCCAGGCGGCGCTGCCGGTGCGTTTCACGCGGCCACTGCTGCCGGACTGATCTTTCTCGGCATAAACCGCGAAACTGCGGCGGCGATTTCAATCGTCATGCACCTGATCGATTTTGGCCCGGCTTTTATTTTTGGTTTCTATTACTTTGTTCGCGGTGACGTCAGTCTCGCGCGCGTGCGCGCCCTGACTTCGGCAGAATCAGTCGAACACGCGGTCGAGGACGAACCGATCAGCGATGAAATTTTTACGCAGAAATTGGAAGCGGCGGCAGTGCAGGATTAAGAAACTGAATCCACCTTCGAGGTCATTACAATGAAGTGCCCATTTTGCGGTCATCTAGAGGACAAGGTGGTCGATTCGCGCGAATCTCGCGAAGGCGAAGCAATCCGGCGCCGTCGCGAGTGCTTGAAGTGTGAACGGCGATTTACGTCGTACGAACGCATCGATGAAATTCCCTACATGGTCATCAAGAAGGATGGCCGGCGCGAGCCGTTCGACCGTAACAAAGTCATGGCTGGACTGTTGCGCGCGTGTGAAAAACGACCGGTACCCTCTTCAAAACTGGAATCGATCGTTAACGCGATCGAAAAGTACGTCCAGGAATCATCCGAACGCGAACGTCCGACCAGCAAGATCGGTGAGATGATCATGCGGCGCTTGAAAGAGCTGGACAAAGTTGCTTACGTGCGGTTCGCGTCGGTGTATCTTGAGTTTGAAGATGTCTCGGAGTTTATGAACGAACTTAAACATCTGGTGCGCACGCGAAATCAGGCGAGAAAGAGCTGACTTGAAATACGGATCCAGAATGATCAAGACGGCGCGTCCAACCGGACTGGAGCGGTTGGAGCTGCAACGTTTGCGGGATCGTGTAGGCCGACTGTTTGCGGCGCTACAGGAAGCGACCGTCGCTGAAGAACCGTTGGCTTCAGACACCTGGGCCCCGCCCGTCGATTTATGTGAGACGACTGATGCCATCGTCATTTTCGCTGAGCTCCCCGGTTTGAAAGCCGAAAACATCAATGTCGGTATAACGAACGCGCAGTTACGGATTTGGGGCGAAAAAAAACGGCGAGCCACACGCAATCGAATCGTCTCACATTTTTGTTCTGAACGGAGTTACGGAAAGTTTTGCCGCATCGTACCGTTGCGGTGGACGGTAAATATTCAGAATGCGCAGGCGAGCCTTGCGAATGGAATACTTACTATTCGATTGGAAAAGATCGCGGACCGTCGCGGCGTGGAATTCAAGGTTAAAGTCAAAGACGAGAGTTCATCCGAGTCCTAATAACTATGAAAAAAGACCAAGCGAATTTGAATAATGCTGTTGACGTGACCGAGCCCGAGCTGGTTGACGATATTGAGGTTGGCGACAGCAATCAGGAATTGCAAATCCCGGATGATTTGCCGGTGTTGCCGCTGCGCGACATCGTCATTTACCCGTTTATGATCGTGCCGCTTTTCGTATCTCGAGAGAAGTCGATCAAGTCGGTAGACGAAGCGCTCGGCGAAAACCGCATGATCCTGCTGGCCTCGCAAAAAGATCTGGATAAGGAAGAGCCTACTGCCGACGATTTGTACAAAGTGGGCACCGCAGCCGTAATCATGCGCATGCTGAAACTGCCGGACGGCCGCATTCGAATTCTGGTGCAGGGCCTGGCTCGTGCGGAAATCGAATCAGTTGACACAACTGGACAGTACATTCGCGCGCGCGTGCACGTGATGCAGGAAGTTTTGCCCCCGGAACGTTCGTTGGAAGTCGAGGCCCTGGTGCGCAATGTGCGCGCGTCGATGGAAAAGGCGATCAATCTCGGGAAAAACATTTCGCCCGAGGTAATGGCAATCATAGCGAACCTTGACGATGCCGGACGTCTCGCTGATCTGTCGGCATCGAATCTCGAGCTGAAGGTCGAAGACGCTCAATCGGTGTTGGACATCGCGGACACAACCGCCCGCCTGCGTCGGGTGAATGATTTGTTGAACAAGGAAATTGAAGTCCTGACCGTCCAGCAGGAAATCAATACGCAAGCGCGGGCCGACATCGACCGTTCCCAGCGTGAGTTTTACCTGCGTCAGCAGATGAAAGCGATCCAAAGCGAGCTGGGCGAAGGGAATGAGCTGGCTGAAGAAGTCGCACAGTTCAGGGAAAAGATCGAGACCGCGAACATGCCGAAACCTGCCGAAGAGGAAGCGCTGCGGCAGCTTAAGAAGCTCGAGCGCATGCATCCTGACGCTGCTGAGACCGCAACCTTGCGCAACTGGATGGAGATCATGACCGATCTGCCATGGTCCAAGTCGTCGGCAGACAATCTTGATCTGCAGAAAGCAGAAAAAATTCTCAACGAAGATCACTACGGCCTGGAAAAAGTAAAGGACCGCATTATCGAGGCGCTTGCCGTTCGCAAATTGAAAGAGAAGCCGAAGGGACCAATTCTTTGTCTGGTTGGACCTCCGGGCGTGGGCAAGACGTCGTTGGGCAGATCGATTGCGCGCGCTTTGGAACGCAAGTTCGTTCGGTTGTCACTTGGCGGTGTTCATGATGAAGCAGAAATACGCGGCCATCGTCGCACCTACGTGGGTGCAATGCCGGGTCGCGTGATTCAGGCGATTCAACAAGCAGGAACCAACAACCCGCTTATTATGCTTGATGAGGTGGACAAGGTCGGCGCGGATTTTCGCGGTGATCCGTCATCAGCTTTACTCGAGGTCCTTGATCCGGAACAGAACAACTCGTTTCGCGATAACTATCTCGGGGTCAATTTCGATCTTTCGAACGTGATCTTCATGACCACGGCGAACGTGCTCGACACGATCCAACCGCCATTGCGCGATCGCATGGAGGTCATAAGGCTGGCGGGCTATACCGAAGAAGAAAAGCGCGAAATTGCGCGCCGCCACTTGTTGCCGAAACAGATGGAAGAGAACGGCATCACGGCGAAGGATCTTCATCTGTCGAAGACGGCGCTGACCGCCATCATTCAGCAATATACGCAAGAGGCCGGTTTGCGCCAGCTTGAAAGGGAAATCGGTCGCATCTGTCGCAAGGTGGCGCGTCGAATTGCCGAGGGCCACAAGGGTTCCGTGCGCGTTTCGCTAAAAAACATCCATGAGTTTCTCGGCGCGCCGAAGGTGATTCCGGAAGAAGTGCTGAAGAAAGATCAAATCGGTGTCGCGACCGGGCTCGCCTGGACCGCAGTCGGTGGCGACGTTCTTTTCATCGAAGCTTTAAGAATGAAAGGCAAAGGGAACCTGGTTTTGACGGGCCAGCTTGGCGACGTCATGCGCGAGTCAGCCCAGGCGGCGTACTCGTACGCCAAATCACGAGCCAGGGAATTGGAGATTAATGAAGACGATTTCAATACTTACGATCTTCACATTCACATTCCCGAAGGCGCGATTCCCAAAGATGGACCATCCGCCGGCATCACCTTGGCAACGGCAATGGTATCCGCGCTTTCGCTGCGG
>DATENN010000474.1:0-17469 GCA_035275045.1 Pyrinomonadaceae bacterium | reverse complement strand
GTCCTCAATACTTAGTTTTTCAGTCTCGAGCAGATACTTCACCATCATCTGGTATTTGAAGAACCTGTATTTTGAATCATCACCGGGACTTGCTTTCCACAGTTGCACTCCTTCTTCGTACGAAACGGTCGTGTCGCCGGCGATGTATTCGCAATAGCCCTCGTTTTTCCACGTCGGCATGGCCGACGCGCGGAACGTCCCAACTTTCCTTCTAATGAAAAGATGCGTTACCTCATGGGCAATCACACCACTCAGCGAGCGCTTGTTGTGTTCGGGACGATTTAGAAATACGAGATCGCTGGCAACGTCGGACTTGTTGAGAAAAATGTTGTTAAGGAAAGGAACGCTGTTCGCGAAAGACTTGTACGCCTTATGACTCAGGAAGCTGTACATAGCGTGGCTGTTGGTAAGAAAAATGCGGCGACTGACTTGAGCGTCATAAATGGTTGATTTTGATAATCGTGCTTCAGCGCTGTCGAGCACCTTATCGAGCTGCGCGTCCAGCGGCGACTGTGAGTACACATGAAACTGGCGGTAAGTCACTTCATGGGCGAAAAGGTATTGTGGAAAACACAGAGTAAAGAAATACGCTAGCGCGATCGCCACCAGAGCGTTGCCCAGAATCTTGTACAGTCGTTTTTTAGACTTCGGTGCGCGAACCATGTTGAGTGCCGAATAGGAAGAATTCGTCATGTGTTTTCGCCAATCGCAGAGAGACTTAAAAAGCTTTCTGGTTTTACGGAAGCGAGCTAGATAGGGTTTCGCGATTAGCTGATGCCTGAGCCAGGCCGGCTTATTTGTGACCGACAAAGCGGCGCTCGGTTGGATCGGGCGAATAATGAGGACTTGCCTGCAGCGTACCTTCATCGCCGATTTCTAAAAGCCAGAAGTCGGTGCCGCGATATGCCTCTAAAGAATAATCCTGCACGTGGCCCTCGGTGGTGGTTGCGTACCAGCTAACCTTATCAAAGCCGGTGTTAACGCCGGCATGAAGGGTTCCTTTCCAAATCATGCCGTACGCCACTAGGTTCTGAAACGAATTGTTATGTCGCCGTTCGGGTATGCAATAGGTTTGAATTGCGGCGATGGGCCAGCGTCGTTCAAGCGCCTTCGTTAAGGCTTCCGGTGAGGCGAGTGCTCCTTTTGCTTCCGTGGCCGATAAAATTGGAGACGGCGTCGGGGATTGAGGTAGGCTGACATTGGCGACAGGATTTTGCCTGGCGCAACTCGTCAAAAATGCGGCGCAGACAAGGATGCAGGCGACTTTGTTCATAACCGAACAGGTACTATCTGAATCACTGTCCGAAGCGGCCACGATACTCGCCCGAAACGATAAAGGACTTGACCATATCCGCGCGCTGGACGCGGCTCAATGCTACATGCTCGTCGCGCACGTCTTCGCCTGGCAGCGTAAAATCGTTCAACTTCTTCAACCAGAACTGATAGCCGGTGAGATCGAAATCCGGAGCGTCATCAGGATTGCGACGCAGGTAACCGAAGTATTGCATCAACACGAACGCGGAATTGTATTGCTGGTTATAGACCGAGCCGCTGTCGACCACACTTCGCAGGGCGAGCGCGCGTCCGCCGGTGCCGCCATTTCCATAAGCCGCTACTGCCGCGGCGATTTCGCTTTGCGTTGGGGTGACTCCCGCATTCGCAAATAACCCGTTGATGTAATCGTTCGCGCTTTGCGACAGCGGATGTTGAGCAACGAAATCGCCGCGCTGCACCCATTGCAACAAAAACGCTTGTTTGTTCGCCTCAAGTTGTTGCTCCCAATTTGACTGTCCGACGACCACACCGTTGCCAATTTGTTTTAAGTCAAGAAGGAAAGGCTGAAAGCGCGGGAGGGTGGCGAATGACGCGGTTTGCACGCGATGTAGTAGGTAACCCGTCTGCTGAAACTCGATGGAGATGAAGAAAGCAGCGGAAACGTTTATGCGTTTATCGGCAATGCAATTGGTGTCGGCGCCGCACGATGCAATTTCAAAATTCCAAAACGCTTGCCCTGCTTCGTCGGGTTCGCGCCCGAGAAAATCGCGGTAGTGCTGCTGCACATAAAAGGGCGTGTAGTCGATTCCTACCGGTAGTCCGATGTGCGGACGCAACACAAACAGACCCTGCTCGATACCACTCGCGATGATGGTGCCGCTGGCAAAATAGGGATAGTTGGCCCAGGTGCCGTTGAAGAGTGCCTGGTCGTCTACCGGGTAGACATCGAAAAATCCAACTTCGTTAAGCGCGCCGGCAGCAGCGTCGTCCACATTTAGAAATCGCACGCCGCTGCGATAATTTGACTCGACGGCAAATCGGCCTCTGACGTAGAGGTTGTGATCGATTGAAGTCGTTGGTCCATTGTAGACGCCGCGCACGAACGGCGCGTCCAGATCGGAAACGTCCCAAACATAAGTACGCGTCGGAGTATGTTGTTGCTGCTCATCCAGCTCGTCATTAAGCAGAAATGAGCGCTGGTCGTCCGTTAACCAACCCTGATGGGTGTAACCGCTGCCTGCGTAACCGGTGCGTGATAATTGATGTGGCGCACTCTTGTCAGTCGCATCGACGATCGTCAGTGTGTCTTCATTCGAGTTGAAGCAGATTTCGCGGCCGCGATATGGCGTGTCAGGACCGCGGTAGATCAAACACTGCGTCTCGTGAGTGTAACCATCGTTATCGATGCAACCGGCGAAAGTCGGCGCCGCCGGATTGTGAATATCGACCACGTGCAATCCACCGCCGCCGTCAGCGCGTCCGGGACAAGTGTTGACTCCGATTGTTCTGTTCGCGCCCGGTTTGCTGCCTGCGATATAGGCGTAGCCGGTCTCGGGATCGATATTAATCGTGTGCGCGCTGCTGATGCCGTCGTAATAAGCAGTCTCGTTGAACGTGACGGGCGGCGAAGTTACATTGCGAAGGTTCGTCAAATCAAACACCTGCATGCCGTGTCCTGCGGCTTCACTGATCACGAATACGTGATTGCGAAAAACCTTTAGACCTCGCCAGAGAGATTCAACTGTGTGCGTTGGTAAATTTCCAAGATAAATCGGATGCGCGGGATCGCTGACATCGACAAACGATACACCAGTCGAGCGCCCCAACAGCGCGTACTCTTTCCCTGTGAGTGGATCCGTCCAACCCCAAATATCATTCGCGGTGCCGCCGCCGACGCTCGATAGCGGCAGCAACGACATCAGGTCAACATTGCGGCAGGGGAACGTGGCGGCCATGCCGTTAACGCAAGGCGTAAACGTCATATCTACAAGCTGCTGATCGTTCGGCTGCCCGTTACCGCCCGGACTGTGATGTTCACCTTCGTGCGCACTGGATGACCACGCGATGAGCGTCGCAATACCTAGAATCGCGGCCAGGAAAAATTTGGATCTTCTGCTCATAGAGGTTGGGGAAGAGTAACTCGAGGTTGCCGTTTAAAACTTGAATCGCGCGTCATTGTGCCGCTTGGCCAACGGAAAATAAAGAACTAATAATCCGCAGTTATATCCGAAATTTCGGTTTGTGGAAGTTGCGATACCGGCGGGGAGCAGTCGATTCGCAAGACTCGGATTGCGAAGTGAATTATTTGGTGCCCGCTAGTAGATTCGAACTACTGACCCCTCGCGTGTGAAGCGAGTGCTCTACCACTGAGCCAAGCGGGCTTCCCTAATAAAATCGCAGGTCTCAAAGAGGCGGAGCCAAATCTACCCCTATTTATACCCCTCGGTCAACATAGATAGAAAAGCTCGGATGGAGATAAAAACGGAAACTAAGTGAACGTCCACAGGGCCGGAAGTGAAGCTATGAAAGGTCAAACAATATCAAATGAACGGGTGTCTTCATTTTACCCCTTGCTCAACCCTCTCTAAATATCTTGTGATGTGTTCTTCAGAGAAGCGCAACGTTCGACGTGCGCGGTAACAGGCCAACCGCTTACGTCGAATCTCACGCATCACCGTGGAGCGGGAGATGCCGCCGCAGAGCTGCCTTACATCCTCAACGGTGTACTTCGCTCGCTTTCGCTCCAGCGTCGGGCTAGTCTCCGCATGCTTCGATACCATCTCTTCCATACTTCCCTCGCGTGCGATATACGAGTCTCTTACTTCAGTGACGTGTTTTATTTTGTGTCGACTACTTCGCGTTCTTTTGGGCTCTTTTGGCATTTCGGTAAATTCTTTGGGGGGCATAGATTTACTCCCAACGGTCAGATGATACGGCGCAAACGGCCGCCGTTTAGGACTGTCTTTCTGGAACATCCGATAATCTCAGCGACTCGCTTGGCATCGATCCGCGTCTTCTTCTTTATTAGGCTCATTTGTTACCCGTGTGGCTGGCTCTTAGTCTAACGAGTAAATCCTCATCTTCTTACGGCATGTCGTGTGCCATTGCTCGATATGATAATGGGACCTCGTTATTAGCTTATTTTCTAGAGTGTTTTGACAAAACAGTCCTAGGCTTTGGGTGATAAAGACATTTTGTCAGGGGGTGGTCGTTGCGATAGTGGTTAGATGGCAACAGTTCGGCTAAGCGGGGAACGTTGTCGGCTTTATACGTCGAGTTGACAAGCTGCCACCGGATCGCTTCGATGCATAAGCGAATTTGGCACTGCCATCACGGCCCGAACACGCTGGTGTTATGACAGGGTAATGTGATGGTGTTCAGGTCTTTGCTGGAAGCGAGTGTCTGTTTGCCGGCTCTTTCTGGGCACTACTTATTGAAAGTGTGCCGGTCCTTGTGGCGTTAGTTACCTGGAAAGAGATTTGTAGCCGATCTCATTCCAAACCTTTTTGACTTCTTCCCGCGGTTCACCGGCCAGCTTTGCAAACCACTCAGGGATCGAGAGCGTGGTGAAGATCACATTGGCAGCTTTAGCGGCGTCGTCTATTCCTTTGTATCCTTCCCAAAAAACGATTCTGGTCGAGGTGGACAGATTGTGACTTGCGGCATCTTGTTCTCTGACAGCGATCAGCCTTGCGAGTTGCCGGCACACGGCTGGGTTGGTTTTGTGGTCAGAGTCAAAAGCGATCAATGCGTTGTAGGTGCGGGCCGCTTCGACGATTTCTCCGTGTGAGCAGCTAACGCCGCTGGTGGCGATGGCGCGGACCTGCGGTCTGAGGCTGACGAGCGTTTCTGCTTTCAAAGCGCCTTCGGTGATGAGAACGGTTTTCCCTTTGGGATAAGTTGACGGTTTGAAAGTGAAATGGATTGGAGTGCCCGAGCTACAACCGCGGCGCTCAAGCGGTGAAGCCAGCCAGCGATATCGTTTTTCTCCTTCCGAAATGTCGCCTCTATGGAGTCGAAGCTGGCAGGCCTGAATTCGACCGTGATTGTCTTTGTAAGGAATTACGAGCATAGGCATTTTGTATGCGCGGGGCTTCCATAGTTGGACAATGCCGTTAGCCTCTTGCCAGAACCCGGGTATGCCGACGACCCCGGCGTATGAATAGCGGCGACCGTATTCGGGAAATTTGTCGATAACGAACTTCCGAAGTTGCCGGGCAAGTTGCGCGCGTGCTTTCTGCGTGGGAGGCAGAGCGCCGTAGCTGAGTGTTTCACTTTCAAGCAGTCCTCTGGATAGCAGTCCGTCAGGGCCGTCTACCAAGTGAGGATAGTATTTCTGCGCTGGGGAGATACGAATTAGTTCGCGATAAGCAGCGTCGCGGATCTCGACTGGCGCGATCTCGATTGAGGGCGGAGCGGGCCTAGTTTTCTTTTGTGGGCCACTGATTGGTGGAAGATCGCGATGAATGTGAATGTTGCCGCCGTTACGAGCCGTGCCTTTGGCGCCATCGCTGACGCGCATGCAGATGGAAGTGCGTTCGTCGGTGGCATAACCACACCAGTCGGTTTTATGACAAACGCGGCAGGGGCGCTTCCTGGTGACTTTGCGGAAGCCGTTTGATACGAGTGGTTGCCACGCGGAAGAGGCGCGAGGCTTGGATTGCTTCGTATCTGTCTTACGGGCTGGCATGAGGTCGAGGTGTTAACTGAAAAGCGGTTAATCGAATTCTGTTTTAGTCATTGCGTTGGCTCCCGCTTGTTCTCTAGAAACATTTCGAATAGTTACAGTTTTCGCAGATATCGCAGCCGCCGGTACGACGCATCGGGCCGTGGCAATCCGGACATTCTCTGATTGGACTTCTTGCTGGAGCGGCCGGTTGAGTTTGGTTTCCGAATACCTTTGCTTCTCTGGCCGAATCAGGCTGACTGGTTAGTCGACGTTGCATGATCATGATGCATTCGGCGACGGCCTGCTCAGGAGAAGTAAGCAGGCGTTCGTTGAACCAGACGGCATGGATGCCGGTGGTAGTGTCGAGAGTGCGAGCAACTTCCATTGCGTGAAAGCCTCCGCGCATCATCTTGGAAGCAAGTTTGCCGACGCTGGCAGAGATGGGACCAGTGACGAAGACTTCCATGATGTGATAGTCGTCGTGGTTAACGGTCACATAGAGGTTTTGTCCTTCGAAGGGGATTTGCCAGGTGGCGCCCAGCAACTCCCTGGGCCGGTCTTCGCGATTGGGAGCTCGTTCGGTTTCAAAGACTGGCGCCAGTGGTTCGGTTGTTACAAGTTCAGGTACCTCGACTGAAGCTGCAGGTGGCAGGGTGTCGGCTTTGATCGTGCTGAGAACCTGGCCGTCACGTGAGCCGTCGCGGTAGTAGCTGACAGCTTTGCAGCCGAGTTCGCGGGCGAGGCGATAGAGATCGGCAACTGATTCGACCGTATCGGTCTTGGATCCGTTGCAGGTTTTCGAAACGGAGTTGTCGACGTTTCGTTGCGCGGCCGCGAGGACGCGTACGTGCTGTTCCGAACTGATCGACATTGCCGAAATGAAGTGCGTCGGCAATTCGCTTTCGTGTTCGACAACGTAGGCGGCTGCCGCATCGATCGATTCCTGCCTGGTCTGGTCGACGGTAATGCCCAGGGCTTCTGCGGCGAGCGTATGAACATAAGTGCGCGTGCCGATAGTGTCCTTGCGCACAAAAGCCCAGGAGAAGTTAGGTTCGATACCGCTGGAAGTTTCAGCAACCAGGGAGATAGTGCCGGTCGGCGCGCAAGTGGTCGTTTCGTAATTGCGTGGTGTGAGGGGAATGGTGCGCGGGATGTTGAGCTTTTCGTAGATGAAAGCGCTGTATGCCTCCCGGTTGGCTTCGAATTCCGGAAAGACTCCCTTTGTATCGCCGAGTTCTAGGCTTTTGATCCACGCTTCGCGCCGGATAAAGCCCATCACTTCATCCATCAGCTCGCAGGAGTCCTGCGAGCCGTAGTTGATCTGGAGTTTGAGGCAGAGATCGGCGAAGCCCATGATACCCAAGCCCACTGGCCGGGTGCGCTTAACAGTGTCTTCGATTCGTGGGAGTGGCCAAGCGCACGTGTCGATTACGTTATCGAGAAACTGAGTGCTGTAGTGAACCACGTGGCGCAGGTGGTTCCAGTTGATCTTTCGCAGGCTGCGGTGCTCGGGATCGTAGAACTTGCTGACGTCGATTGAGCCAAGGTTGCAGGAGTTGTTGGAATGGAGAAACTGTTCGCCGCAGGGGTTGCAGGAGAAGATTGGTCCCATCGAGTTCATTAGGTGATTGTGACGGTTAACTTCATCGATGAAGGCCACGCCGGGTTCGGCGTATTTGTGCGCGGAAGCGACGATGCGGTTCCAGATGTCAGGGGCATAGATCATTCCGGGAGCCGGAGGATCTACTTTCACGAGTTCGTTAATATCGCGTGAAGTAAAGGACTCCCGATCGCAAAAAGTAACCGGCTCTAGCCGCGTGTTTGCCGTCGCCGTGTCGTAATCGACCTTGTCGTAATAGACGGCATAAGTGTTCTGCGTGACCGGATCGAAGATTGGTTTCGTCCACGGTTCCTCGGCAAAGGAGAGTTGGAACCAGTCGTTGTGGTTGACGGCTTTGACAAAGTCATCTGTGACGTTGACTGAGATATTGAAGTTTACCAGCGTCGTCTGATCGTTCTTCGCGTGGATGAAGCGCAGAATCTCCGGGTGAGTGACGCGCATCATGCCCATGTTGGCGCCGCGACGTACGCCGCCCTGTTTGACGACATCCGTCACCTGGTTGACGATGCTCATGAAGGATACTGGTCCGGATGCGTCGCCGCGCGTGGAGTTGACCATCGCGCCGGCGGGGCGCAGGAATTCGTAACTCATTCCGGTACCGCCGCCCGTTTGGTGAATGATGGCGGTAGTCCTGGCATGTTCCATGATGCCTTCGATTGAATCGGGCACTTCGAGGACAAAGCAGGCGGCGAGCTGGCCGCTGGCGAGGCCGGCGTTAACCAGGCAAGGAGTGTTGGGCAGGAATTCGCGGGCGAGCATGATTTCAGACATCTGGTCGTAGAAATCTTCGCGCCTAGTGGAGTCGCTTTCCGCTAATGAGACGTGCGTGACCACGCGACGAACAATCGCCGGCCAGTCTTCTATTGGGTTGCCTTGCGGGTCTTTGAGGGAGTAGCGCTTGGATGCAACCTTTTGGGCGTTAAGACCAATTCCCGCGCTGCTGGTTTTCATTTCCTCGATTGCGGGTGACATGACGTTTCTGACTTTCTTCTAGTCTGGCGAGCCTGTTGTTCGTCTGGTGAGTTATCGGTTTCCGCCCTTTTTCTCTCTGCTTCGTAGTTTCCTATGGTGAAAGTTGCAGGCACGGATTTCGGACAGCCAGCGTAAGCCCTTCGACTTTTCAGTTCTTCAATAGCGTTGTCGCATTCCTTCCTCAATGCGACGATCCATATCTCTCGCCATGCCGCTGATGACGGTTGAGAGTTCGCGCATACGTGAGGCTTCTAGGTTGGCATCTTTGATTTGGCCTGCGGCGGTGTTCGTGGTGTTGAACTGAATCTTGTTTCCTTCAATTTCGAGTCCGTAGGCTTTGCTTACTCCGCCTGAGGAGATTGCCGCGCCTCGGTTGGCTCCACCGGCCGCGATGCCGGCGCCTTCGTTGATCGCCGCGACGTTGCCTTCGTATTGTTCTTGCGCGGCCGTTTCTATGTTGCTTTGGTACATATGCTGGCTCAAGGAGACGTCCTGGGCCGTGCGCATTTCGTTTTGCTGGGTTCGATATGCGAACCAGTTGTTTGCTGCGTTATTTGTTCTGGTTCGGTCGGTGTTTGCGAATCCGTCTTGTTCTGCTGAGGGGATTACGCCGACGTATGGGATTGCTGTAATGTACTTCCCAAAGATCTCTTCCTTACGCGCATATGATTCTCCGGCAATGCGAATGGATTCCGAGCTTTGCGAGATGCCTGCTTGTCTTACGGCCTGGTCCGCGCGGCTAAAGAGTTGGCGATTGCTGTCTCCTACCTGTGCGCGGGTGGCGGCGATGGTGAAGTTTTGAGTTGTCTGGGCCATGCCTCGGGCGGTCGCTGCGTTTCCAAAGATCGCGCCCAGAGCTGCTTGTCTGGATCCTTCGATGTTGGCGAGCGCAGAGACCTTTCGAGCCTGTGCCCCGAGATTCGAGACTTCGAGTGTTCCTTTCGCTCTGGTTAATTCGGCCTGATAGGCGCCCTGCGTTTGGGTATTTTCTGCCTGGCGTTGCAGCGAAGCGCCGGCCTTCAGCCCGGTGAATTCGATTGCTGAACCGATGATTGCGGCCATCCAGCCTGAGGCAGTTGACGATACCGCTTCGAAAATCTGTCCCGTCGCGATCCGATAGGCAAGGTAAGGCGAAAGCCAAAGCATTAGCCCGGTGATCGTCATGATGACAAGCGTCATGATGATCACCAAAGTCGGATCGTAGGGATTGGTCTTGATCAGCTCTGCGGTTTTTTCGTCAATCGTGTATATCGCTTGGCCTTTATAGAGCATGAGCCCGAAACTGCCTGCGGTATACGCAATGTAGGTGAGAATGTCGCGTACGATTGGAAAGATAAAAGTAAAGACTACGGTACCCCAGAGATAGGGATAGGTAATTCGTTCGGCGAGTTTCTTGTCTATGCCGACTGCTACCATAAAGGGTGCTGCCAGGCGCAGTCCCACCATCACAAAACCGCCGAGCAGCAGTAGGAAGATCTCGCCTGCTTGGAGAATTCCTCGCGATACGTTAAGGCCGAAGAATAGTTTTGGCATGGACCAGGAAGTTAAATCGGTCGCTTTTTCCATAGCTTTGATGCCGTTTAGTTTGCCATCGCCTGATTCTTGATCGGTCAGCACTCCCACCCAACCTTCTTCTCCGGGCTTGAGATAGATTGGGTCGACGATAATTTGCTTCTCGTCTTTGACAATGAAGGTTCCCTGTACGAATTCGTAATAGGCGTCATTGAAGGCGACGCGCTTTTCCTCGATCTGTCCTTCAATGGGGATAGTCAGCGTGCGGCCGATTTTGTAGAGCGTACTAATCATTGATGGCGCGATCGCAAAGAAGGTCATGAAGATCACGGCACGGCCAAACCAATAGTAGAGCTCCTGTGAGGCGCCGTCGTTTTCGCGGATGGTGCGGATAAAGGAAAAGAGCAGTACCAGACTGCCGAGGATCATCGCGAGGAGTTCGAATTTCTTAAGTAGTGGTCTTTCTATTTGTCTGCGGAGATATGGAACGAGTTCGCGCACGTGGTCGAGAAGTTCGCTCATTTGTGCGCTAGGCATGCCGGCTTCCCAGGACGGCCCGGGCGTTGGCGGAGTCGGTGAGGGGCTCTGAGCAAAGGTTGGCGAGGTAAGTGGCGCCAGGGCCAGAAGGACCAGTCCGATGGCGGTAGTAAGCAAAGCGCGGCGCAGGCCGGTCAAGCTTTGTTGTCGGATTGTTTGAGCTTGTTCCACAGACTGTACTTTTTCTGCCGGTGTGTAACTCCCATCGGTAATCAGGAACTGTCCGTAAGAGTCCCTATCGAGGTCCGTCGGCCGGGTCGTCGTCGATGCCCTCATCCTGCGCGAATGTCTCGTCGATTGTTTTCAGGATGTCCTGCCGAATGGGTACGGTCGATTCCCATGCCTTTACGCTGTTGTGAACCAACTGGCCATAATCGGCCCTGATGCTGAGGCGGATGCCATAGTGCTTCATCTTGGCGGCAATCTTTTCGGTCAGGTCGTTGATCTGTGTTTTGATTTGCTCGATCTGAATTTTGGTGTTGCCAATTTGAGTTTGCAGTACGCCCAGGTTGTAGCGTTCATGCTCTGGTTTGGCGAGTTCCGCGTCTACCATCTTTTCAAATTCCTTCAAGGCGGCTTCAGCCTCGGCGAGGCGGCCGTAGGCCAGTTGCAATTCATAGCGCAGTCGCTCGAATTCGTTATCCGCATTTGCGAGGCGTTCTATATTCGCGATGGTGTCCTGGCTGGAACGGCCGATTGAGTCTCTCAGGTACTCTTCGAGATCCTGGAGGTCTTGTTGCGGGTTGAATATTCCCGCTTTCAATCTTGAGTCCAGCGACCTGATAGCACGAATGCGGCACTGGACCATACTTTCGATTTGTCGCTTCAGTTGATAAATCTGTCGGACCGCTTTGCCGATTTCAGCTACTGACGCGATGAGTTGTTTATTGCGTGTGAGCTGCTGATCCACAGTCTTCAATATGCCGCCAAGGCTGGTCACCTGCTGCACGGCTTTGTCGTACATCTTGGTGTATTGCTCTACAGTCTTCATCCAGCGGTCCAGTTCGCGCTGCATCTCTTCGAGCTTGGCTGCATAGTTCGAAGCGTCGAAGACGGCCCACTGTGCTTGTGCCGCCGGTGGGGATATGAATCCGGGAGTGAGGATTAGCCCTAAGAGAATGCCGATAAGAGTATGTTTGCTAAAGCTGTGCAGTTTCATCCCCTTCCTCCTCGTTTGCTTAAGCTGCGACCACGTCTGTTAAGAGCAGCGATTCGTCGATGTCCGTTAACCCCTGAGCCGTAAGCCCGCGCGGATAGTTTTCAGCAAGCCAGGCGATGATGACTGCCATAGGCCAGTCAGGTTTGAGTGAGGCAACACGCGCGCGGGCATTTCTTTCGTCCGGATTGGTAGTAAAGGTCCAGAGTTCGCTGGGAGAAAGATCAACCTGAAGCATTTCGAGTACGTTGTCCTGTCCGGCGCCAAAGACGCCGAGGAATTGCGCGTGTTCGCCGGGGACGTTCTTGATTCCCTCGATACAAGCCTGCGCTGCGGGGGCGAGACCAGTCTCTTTGATCAGACGAGAGTAGTCACCGACTTGTTTACCGATGAGTTTGACACCCGCAGTTTTAGCTAAAGCGATGCCGATCGGGTTCGGGACTTCGGTGCTGCCGGTAAAGTCTTCGTAAGCGTGGGAAGCGAGCAGGGTGACGGCGTTTTCTTTGCCTCCGGTACGGGCGGCGCGCTCGATGACATCGAGGATGAGGGGATAGCGCTTTACGATCTCCCACATTTCATCGAATGCCAGTAGTACTGGTGAACGCGTGCCGTCGAAGTTTTGGTGGCCGATGGAGCGCATGACGTGGGCGGCAATGCGAAAGGCCATCGATTCGCGGACACGGTCCGGGAGGTTCACGAGCGAATCTATTTCGTAAACGTCTAATCTTGAGTCGGTCAGGAAATCTTCGTGTGTGGGCGCGTCGATCCACGGATCGTTACGGAAGGATTCGAGTGAGATTCTCAGGGTCTCCGCACGTTCCCTGGCAACGGCTTCTTTGAAAGGCGCGATGCTCAGAAGATCCAACAAGTGTGACAGCCGTGGTTCGTGTTTGGGGCGTCCGGGTTGATTCCGCGGAACCTGGTTTTTGTAGACTTCGTTGACCAGCAGCATGAGGATGTCTTCAGCAACGGTGTCGGTCGAACGTGACAGATGCATAAGGTCGGCAACGACGAACGTTCTTTGGAGATCGTCAGGCATCACGCCTTGTTCGAGGCCGGGATAGTCCCAGGTGTTGATTGTGCGGGAGCCCTGGTCAAAACGCAGGTAACGGCCTTGAAGCACTTCGACCAGGGGTGCGAGGGATTTGCCGTAGTCGACGGCGCGAACGCGCACTTGTGCTTTGGTGGCGAGCACGTCGTTGATAATGCGACACATGAAGACAGACTTACCGCCGCGGGGCTGCGCGATAAGCAGTACCAGTGGACTAGTAACAAGAGTCCGGTCGTAGAGGTCGAAGCCAATCATGTGGCCGGTAGGTGTAGAGCAAATCGTGTGGGGCCTTGGGCTTCCAGTCCAGGCGGATTCGGTGGGGGTTAGTGGCGCAAGCGAATCTGTTGTCTCCAGGATTTCTCGGCCGGTATCGGTTTTGTCGAGTTCACCGACGAGCGACCGGTGATAAACGGCGCGAAGCGCTGCCGGTTCTTCGCGCGCGGCTTCAGCTCCAGGTATTCGTCTGATGGCGGTTACGAGTTGTTCACAGTAGCCATCCAGGTTGCGAAGAGAGGCGTGGAGTTCCTCTTTGGTGGTTGCTTCCTGGCTATAGATTATTGCGTAGAAGCGAGCCTTTACCAGGGCTTCGGTGTCTCCGGTAATTTCCTCGCGCACGTTGGCGAGCTGGCCGATCGCCTTGCGGCCTTCAAAGCTCCCGTGTCGTCCGGTTTTGTTGGCACGACTGACCTGGCGAATTCGCTTGTCGAGTCGTTTTCGGACCTTGTCCTGGTTGAGGTAAACGTATTCAGTAATGATTGTGTGACGGAAAGACAGTTGGGCATTGGTAGTGAGGACGCGCATGCAGTCCGCAAAAATGTGAGGCTGGGGCGGCCCGAACATGGAGATCACGGCCGCAGGATATTTGTCGTGCATGATGAAATAGCCGTCGCCAGCGATGGTTTCGCCGCAGAGGTAATCTCTGATGTCGCATCCGGGTACCTCCGGAAGTATGGGAGCGGTATTGCTAGACTGACGATGGCCCAGGTAGACCGCTTCCCAGAGTTCGTCGCGGGTAAAGGGAACCAGTCGTAGCGGGCTTTGGTGTTCGATGAGGCGAAAGGTTTTTTCGGCTTCTTCGACAGAATGTCGTTCATCGGTGATTGTTCGACGAATGAGCGAGTCGCGACTTGTCTCGCGAAAGGTGTGAAGTAGCGCGCCAATGAAACCAAGTTTCCCTCGAACAGCAATCTCGCGCTTGAGTGTGGGGAAGAAAGTTCCGAGCCCGCGGCGGCTTTCGTCGTTATGGTGTTTTACGGGAACGCGCACCCAGGCCGATAGCGTGTGTTGACGGAAGAGTCCCGCCTGGGCGGCATCCTCGTAAAAGCAGACCCCCATTGTGTGCAAAAGGTTTGCGAGCTGGGAGGTTCCGGCATTGTCTTTCGTGCGCAAGTGGCGCTGGATCGCGCGGCCGCGATCGGGACTGATGGAAAGCCGGAATTGAATAACGGTATCAGGAGGCTTGCTGGTTGCCAGCAGGCGAGCAAGCTCGTTGATGCGCGCTTCGATCAGGTGTTCGTTTTGAAAGATGGTGTGATTTAGCTCCACGTGATAAGCCTTCGTGTAGCTGCCGTCTACGTGTCGCAGTAACGCTCCGACCAACCCAATAATCGATGACTCTCGCTTACGGCCGGCTGGCTGGGCCAGAAGTTTGAGGTACGAGCGATCTCGTTTGATTCTGCCGCTGGTCGGATCGTCAGCAATGTTAGAGAGATCGCCTTTTGCTCTGCCGGCTACGCGAACGATCTTGAATCCAATTCCCAGGCCCACGGCGGCCACAAGAACGAATGGACTCAGGAATAAAATGGTCGTAACGGACACTTTTCGTAATCTCCCCTGAGTTAGTCTTTCAATAGCCAAGGCGAGTGCTTCTGGTCGCTCGGAAGCGCGTGTCGCTGTCGCGATGATTTGGTCAGGGCAGCGACTTGGTGTTGCAGCCAGAAGGGCCGGCGTCCGATGCGAATAAAATTGAAAAACGCAACGCCTACTACGAGACCGATAATGGTGGACCAGATTTCGAGAGGAAAGTTCATAACGCGCAGGTTGAATAAAAAAGGAATGCTGTAACAGAGCAGTGCGATGAAGATCACGAATTTCCAGTCAGCGTCGACTACGCCGAAGCGAACTACTGGCAGGTAAATTTGTGAGCGGATTGGCCGTGGTCGCATTGCCCGTTTCCTTCTGTCTGGCTGTCTGATCTGGCTCGATTGACGTTACTTCGGACCTTCTGGGTTTAGCGCCAAGCCCCCCCTCTTCCTCGCTCGCTATCGTTAAGTCCCTTGCCATGGGAGTAAGCAATTCGCGGGACCGGCGTCGAGTAAGGACGAAGGGGGCCTTGGCCGATTCGCGCGCTCCCCCTAATAATTCGCGAATGTCGTTAATTGCCGAGGTCCGTGTCGAGATTGACGGCGTTACCCTGTGAGAACGAATATGCCAGGCTCGCGACGGCGCCAAAGGCAAAGCAGAACACAGAGCCTACGGCCTGCTTGGTCCAATTCTTCTCGGTCATGTAATTGAACGCGGCCCACATCAGCCCGCCGATGCCGAGCAGGAATAGCAGGTTTCTACCCCACTTGATGGCTTCGCGGACGCCGTTACCGAGTGTCTGATCGTTCCCTCCGAAGATGCTGCCGCCTGGACTTTGCGCGAGTACCGGTAGAGCTGTAAGTGCGATGATGCCGAGTATTACCAGCACGGGTGTTAGTACCTGCACAATCATGCTTGCCTGAATGAGCCGCTTGGACGCTCGCGCTGTTCGTGATTGCTGCAAAAGGTTCTCATCGATAGCTACGTCAGCAGCGCGGTCACATAGCCACTGTCGCATGTTGAATCTTTTCATCGTTCTAACTCCTTCGAGATCTAATTCGGTTCGGAAAATAACTTCCTTTGCTTGTTACCGCCCGAGGTTAATCTCGACCCGGCGCGGTCGTCGTGTGGCGCTCTAACAAAGTCCGTGCCAAATCTGGATCGTCTTATTGTGGTCATCGGCAATCGAGGTGTTGTCATTGAAAAGATCACGGCGGCACGGGTTATGCAGACTCGTGTGTTGGAGGGCCATTTTCCTTATGCAGACGAAAAGATATATGCCGTTGAATCTGGCGGGCCTGGCGCTTGTGGCAGTGCTTTGGCAGGCCGAAGTCCGTGCGCAAACAGCGAAGCTGGAAGAGCAGAGGCGCGACGTTAAGGCTCCTGCGGGAGGTCACCGAAAAACAGGAAGGCGTGTGGTCAAACGGCAACAGTCGCGCTTGCGGTCACGCGCGCGAATGCGCCAAAGAGCACTCGTTTATGAGCCGTTCATTGCTGCGGCGGCCCGAAAACATGGAGTCGACCCTCGCGTGCTATGGACAATCGCTTATCTCGAAACGCGTTTTAGGGCCGATCAGATATCGCCAAAAGGCGCGAGGGGACTAATGCAGTTTATCCCGTCAACCGCGAAGCGATTCAAACTCACGAATCCGTACGATGCGCTTCAGTCTATCGACGCGGCGGCTCGTTACGTTTCTGAGCTGACAAAACGGTTCAATGGCCGGCTCGATCTGGTCCTTGCTGGCTACAACTCGGGGGAAACTGCCGTTGATTGTTTTTTGAATGGGCGCACGGTGAGGACCGGGAGCGGGAAGCTTATCAATCCTCGCGGGATCAAAACAGGTGGGGTGCCGCCCTACAGCGAAACGCAAAGATACGTCAGGCGCGGTGCGTTAGTTTTCTCCCGCGTGACATCCGCCGCTGTGTTTTCCCCTGAGCTGGTTGCCGTGACCAGAATGCTTCAGTCGCCTGCGATGGCTATTTCAATGGGGGAGCAAGCGGCGGTTGATAGGGAGTTGGTTGATCTTGGCGGCACGCCGGCGACGGTTCTTTTTTCGACCAGCGCTGTTAATACCACTCTTGTCCAAGCGGCGAATGCACGGCTGGCGGTTTCTTCTTTCGACACCGTCTTCTTTGACGTTCACTCCGGCGCGCGTTACCTGGTGAAGTCTGGTCAAATCGTCCAGCCACTGGAGCGTATTAGCGACGACTCAGGTGAAACGTCTTCAGAGAGTGACATTGGTCACAGGGAAATTTCCAAGTCTGTCTATCTTGGCTCGCGTGGGGACTAGGTTTCTTGCATGTCGTTATTGAACTTTATCGAATCTCTGCGAGAGGCGTGAGTTTCGAGTGGAAAGCAACACGCGGCGGTTGGGCTCCAGTGGAAGAATGGGAGCGAAGAAGGGGGAAACTAAATCGAAGCTATTCTCGGCTGGAATGGAGCGAAGCGGAATGAGGACGAGGCCTTATTGAATCAGCGATCACTTCTTCTCGCTTTGTTAAAGCCTTATATTGATGCATATGAGCAATAGACGTTACTTAGGCAAATTAGAAATGCCCCGCATTTCCAAGCTGCGAAATCAGAAGCTTGGCGTCTAGCCATCTTGCTCGATTGGTATTACTGAAGGAGGGCCCGAAGAAAACTGGCAGTTTTAATCTCACCATCAGCTTCTTGCGCTTAGCTGACTTTGCAATTGTGGAATACTTAAGAGCCCGCAGCGCGTTGACATCGTTTTCCACGCAAAGAGCCGTGAATCGCTTCTTTGAGGGAGTGTGCCACCTTGAAAACTGCATAGTTTCGATCCATCGTTCTCTTCTCTTCATGCAGCAGATTCGAAGACTCGGGCTCCTCACCCATGATGGTATTCCGATAG
>DATENN010000473.1:0-2681 GCA_035275045.1 Pyrinomonadaceae bacterium | reverse complement strand
GCTTTGCCGAACTTGATACCCGTGGAAATCACGCCCGTGCCCACCGGTTTCGTAAGGATGATCACATCACCCGGGCGGGACCCGGCGTTTGTTGCGATCTTCGCAGGATCGATTACGCCCGTGACTGCGTAACCAAACATGATTTGCTCGCTATCGACGCTGTGACCGCCTATCAGGGTCACGCCGTACTTATTCAAGGTTTCCAAACCACCCCGCATGATTTCACCGAGTATCGCAGGGTCGACGCCCTTCTTGGGAAAGCAGGTAATCGCGAGGGCGGTCAAAGGAGTTCCGGCCATCGCCCAGACGTCGTTAATCGAGTTCAGCGCAGCGATGCGGCCGTAATCGTAGGGGTCGTCAACAATCGGTGTGAAAAAGTCTACTGTTTGAACAATCGCAAGGTCGTCGCGCAGTAGATACACTCCGGCGTCGTCGGCAGTATCAAAACCGACTAGAACGTTTTCATCCCTGGGCTGTGTTGGTAGCCCGCTCAACACCTGAGCGAGTAAGCTCGGTGACAGCTTAGACGCTCAACCAGAGCACGACACCATCTCAGTCAGACGCATCGCGATCTCCTTTCCAAAATTTGTCGATTACGGAGTTGTTTATACCACCGATCAAAATGGAAAGACCATTTCGCTGTGATCTCCGTTTCAGTTCCACGTTCATCTGCGTTAATCTGCGGCAGTTATGGGACCGCAGGCGTCCCGCTCGCATCGACTGCTGACTGCTGAGTAATTCTTCGTTCACTTGTAAATTGGAAAGTAAGATCCACATCGGACCCGCTGGTTGGGCGTATAAAGACTGGGAAGGCATCGTCTATCCGCAAAAACCCGGGCCAAAGTTTGATCCGCTCGAATACCTCGCCGGATTTTTTGACACCATCGAAATTAACAGTAGCTTTTACCGGCCTTTTACCCCTGCAACCGCGAGGTCCTGGATCGATCGCGTTTCTCAGGCGAAGCAGTTTCTTTTCACTGCAAAATTACATCGTGTTTTTACTCATGAGCGTGGCAAAGCGACTGCTGATGACGAAAAGGCTGTCCGAGAAGGTCTTGATGAGCTGTCAAAGGCAAGAAAGCTCGGCGCGGTTCTGCTCCAATTCCCCTGGTCCTTCAAAAATACTGATGAAGATCGAGTCTATCTGGCAAAGTTGCTGGAGCAATTTAAAGATTATCCGTTAGTACTGGAGGTGCGGCACGCTTCGTGGAATACGCCAAGGATTTATGAGTGGCTGGAAGAATCGGGCGTGGCTATCTGCAACATCGATCAACCGCTGTTTACGAAGTCGATCAAGCCTGATGCGGTTACGACAGCGCCCATTGGTTATGTGCGATTACACGGGCGCAACTATCAGGATTGGTTTCGTGAAAAAGCGCCGCGGGACGATCGTTACAACTACCTTTATTCGCTTGAGGAGTTAGATCCGTGGATTACCAGGATTAAGGAAGTGGCGAAGAAGACGAATGAAACCTACGTAATCACTAACAATCATTTCCGGGGACAGGCCGTCGTCAATGCACTGGAGATAAAATCTACTTTGGCCGAGGAGCCTGTAGCCGCGCCTGCCCCGCTATTTCAGAAGTATCCGCGATTGTCGGACTCTGCTCGTTCAGAATCCGACGACGAACCGCTACTGTTCTGAACTCAAAAACTAAGTCGCGGCGCCTTGCGACATCATTTGTGCAAACGAAACGGGCAAACCGTCGGGATCAATTGCAACCGCCAACTTAATGCCTTCGCCTTCGCGTTGGGTCGGCGGCATCACAAACCTAATGCCTTTGGCTTGCAGTTCCGTATAGGTTTTATCGACGTCCTCGACGTTGAAACCAATCGAGCAGTGACCGGCTTGCTTTGAAGGATCTCCGGTGGGCGGTCCAGACGCAGGAATTCCGCCGCCATGAAGGGCGAGCGTGGTGGTTCCGGTTACGAATTCAGTCCACTCGGGGGATTCGAACTTGAGTGGAATGCCCAATTTGTCGCGATAGAATTCGACCGAGCGCTTCATATCCGAAACCACGATCATTGTGTAATCAATCTGCTTAAACATTTTTTCCTCCACGTTTTCTGCTGCTAGTACCGGCGCCTAATCCGACAATCACATCGAACTCGTCTTTGGAGAGCGGCATTACGGAAAGTTGAGACTGGCGGATGAGCGGCAATTGACTCAACCGTTTATCGTAACGAATCGCGGCGAGCGGCACCGGGTTCTTCAACTTCTTCAGCGGCTTCAGGTCAACGGCTACCCATTGTTCGTCATCGGCGGTTGGATCAGCATACGCGGGTTTAATCACCTCGGCCAGACCGACAACTGCCTTGTCTTTTCCGGAATGATAAAACAGCACCGATTCGCCTGCGGCCATTTCGCGCAGATTGTTGCGCGCCTGGTAATTTCGCACACCCGTCCAGTCGGTTTTGCCGTCCGAAACAAAATCGTCCCACGAATAAGTTTCCGGTTCCTGCTTGACCATCCAGTAACGGCTCTTTTTCGTTTTAGTTGCGCTTCTGGGCATGCGATTCTTGTTCGAAATGGAGCGCGGGCCTAAAATCTTTCGCCCGCACTATTCGAATAGGAGCAAAGCTGTGTTGAAAGAAGGAACTCTGGCGCCAAACTTTACCGCAAAAAACGAAAATGGTGAAACTGTGCGGCTACGCGACCTTCGCGGACAGAAAGTTGTGTT
>DATENN010000472.1:0-15902 GCA_035275045.1 Pyrinomonadaceae bacterium | reverse complement strand
CGAGATGTCGGCGCGAGGTTCAGCCAATGCTTTCTCCATCACGCTAAGAATGAACAAGCGGCCTTTCCTTGCCTGCTCGAGCGCTTCCGCCATGATCTGCGCGTTAATGCCCGCGATCTTGATATCCATCTGTAACGCGGTGATACCTTCCTTCGTTCCGGTGACTTTAAAGTCCATGTCGCCGTAATGATCTTCGGCGCCCGCAATATCAGTCAGAATCGCGTACTTATTTCCTTCCATCACCAGTCCCATCGCGACACCCGCGACCGGGGCCTTCAAGGGCACGCCGGCATCCATCATCGACAGTGTGCCGCCGCAAACACTGGCCATTGATGATGAGCCGTTGGATTCAGTGATGTCAGACACGATGCGAATCGTATAGGGAAAATCAGCTTCGTCCGGTAGTACTGACTCGAGCGCGCGACGCGCCAGCGCGCCGTGACCAATCTCGCGCCGGCTGGACGATCCGAAACGGCCCACTTCGCCAACGGAGTAATGCGGGAAGTTGTAGTGCAGCAGGAAGCGTCGTTTCACCTCGCCTTTTTCAAGGTCGTCCATGAACTGTTCGTCTTCCTTGGTTCCCAACGTCGTGGTAACCAGCGCCTGCGTCTCACCTCGGGTGAATAACGCCGAGCCGTGCACGCGCGGCAGCCAACTAACTTCGCAACTGATCGGCCTGATTTCTGAAAAGCGACGACCGTCCGGACGGCGGCGATTGTTCAAAATATCGTCGCGGAAGATTGATTCCTTGAGTGAATCGAAAACCAACTTGGCCATTTGACGTGATTCGACCTGATCTTCGGGATATGACTCAACAACTTCCTTCTTCAAGGCATCGACGGCCGCATAGCTGTCACGCTTTTCTTGCGTCGTGGTATCAAGCGCAGCACGTAGACGCTCGCTGTAGTTGCGCTCGATCTCGCCTTTCATCTCTTCATTGAGCTGCGCGGGAGTGACCTCGCGTTTTTTCACATCAAGAGCTTTGTAAAGCTCTTTCTGCCAACGGCACAGGCGATTGATCTCCTTGTGAGCCAGCATCAGGGCTTCGACCATGATCTCTTCCGATACCTCCGAGGCACCGGCTTCGACCATAACGATCGCTTCTTCCGTTCCGGCGACGATAAGGTTCAGGCGCGACTCGCGAACTTCGTCGTAGGTCGGGTTGACGATGTAACGCCCTTCAATCAAACCAATGCGAACGCCTGCAATCGGATTCAAAAATGGGATATCGGAAAGATACAACGCACATGAAGCGCCGGTGATTGCAATCACATCGGGATTGTTATCGGGGTCCGCGGAAATAACGCTGGCGATCACCTGAGTTTCATTGCGGTAACCTTCAGCAAAAAGTGGACGGCAGGGCCGATCGATCAGGCGGCTGGTCAGCGTTTCCTTTTCAGTAGGCCGGCCCTCACGACGAAAATAATTTCCGGGAATGCGTCCGGCAGCATAATTTGCTTCGCGGTATTCGACCGTTAGGGGAAAGAAATCAATTCCTTCACGTACGCTTTGGGCGCCAACCGCGGCAACCAACAACATGGTGTCGCCGTACTGGATGACTACAGAACCATCAGCTTGTTTGGCGACGCGGCCGGTCTCGACCGTCAAATCCTTATCGCCGAGTTTTATTGATTCTTTGAGGTATTTCTTTACTGGCATTTTTCTTGTCTCCTTCGACAGTAGCCTGAAACCGGTTCAGGCACACGAGGCGCAGGCCGTGCTGCTTGTCTCGCGATTTGCAATTAAATCAGTTGGACCACGCGACGTGACGCGTTGAGAATTGTGAACGCAAAAACAAAGGCGGCACGAGCCCGTTTTACCGTGAGCTCATGCCGCCAATGCGCGTTACGCTGGTGCCAAGCGCGTCTACCTGCCTGGGAGTTCGCCGTCACGTTCGGCACCGTTGGCAAGCACTTCGATCGACGCGGGCTTTCGAAACCCAAGATCCGAAGTGATCTCGTTTTATTTACTATCGACGCAATCCCAAACGATTCACTACCTCGTGGTAGCGTTCAATGTCCGTTCGCTTCAAATAATCGAGCAAGCTACGACGCTGCGAGACCATCTTGAGCAGGCCGCGGCGGGAATGGTTGTCTTTCTTGTGGGTCTTGAAGTGTTCAGTAAGCTCGTTGATCCGTTTGCTTAACAAAGCAACCTGAACCTGAGGCGAGCCAGTGTCCGCATCATGACTGCGAAAATCGGTAACAATCTGTTCTTTCGTTTCTTTTGCTAGTGCCAATACTTAAGTTGATCCTCCCAGACAGCAGTAAGTCTGCCTATCGACAGCAACCGCTAAGATTAAGTGTCGGAGTAAGTTAGCACGCGCGCCGGGACATGTCCAGCGAGCCTTCTCTGAAGAGCTTGCGCATCAGCCGAAGGTAACGAAAATCTCAATAGGCCGCTAGGTACTACTAACCTGACGTTATACCATCGCAGCCGATGACCGAACATAAATCGCGGATACTGATCGTTGGCGGCGGCTTTGGCGGGTTATTTAGCGCGCTCGAACTAAGCAGCGCTGGGGACGTCACGCTCGTCAGTGACCAGGATCATTTTCTCTTCACGCCAATGCTTTATGAATACCTGAGCGGCGAAGTCGAGGAATGGCACATCGCGCCGCGCTACGATGAGTTGCTCGGCGATAATGTCAACATCATCGTCGATAAAGTATCCAACATCGATCTTCAGCGGCGTACGGTGACCTTCGAAAGCGGTCGTGAACCTGCCGGTTACGACGTGCTCATTCTGGCGACTGGTGGCGTCACGAACTACGCGGGCGTTCCCGGCGCTGCAGAATATTCAATTCCCTTTCGAAAAATTGCCCATGCCGACGCCGTGCGCCAGCGAATGATAGCGGCGCTCGATGCAGTGCCTCCTGATCTGCCGCCGCAGGATGTGCGCAGTGCCTTGACCTTCGTCGTGGTGGGCGCGGGCGCCAGTGGCGTCGAACTCTCAACCAAGATGGGTGATTTGTTACGCGATGCGTTTCAAAGGCGTGCGCTACAGGGAGAACCACGCGTGATGTTGGTCGAAATGGGCGACAAGGTCGTGCCGGGCATGGGCACTGAGATCCGGGGCATCGTCGAAGAAGCATTAAGAGAATCGCGTGTTGAAGTGCACACGCTGACGCGGGTCGTACGACTAAGCGAGAAAACATTAACGTTCGAGCACAATGGGTTAGAGACGGAAGTCGCCACCGCCGGCGTTGTTTGGACCGGTGGCGTGATGATGAACCCACTGATTCAACAGTTGGAAGTCAGCAAAACCAACCGTGGCCTGCTGCGCGTAAAGCCAACACTACAGCTAATGGACCACGAGAATGTCTTTGCGCTGGGTGACATCTCTTTCTATCCGGACGCAACACCGACACTTGCCGGAACGGCGCAGCTGGCCTTGCAAGAAGCCCGTCTCGTCGCGCAAAACATCAAAGCGCTGTTAAGCGGACACGAGTTGAAGACAAAACATTTTGAAGAATTAGGTGAAGCAGTCAGCCTCGGCACTGAACGTGCGGCAGTACTGGCGGGCGGTAAAGCGTTTGGTGGTCCACTCGCGAGGCAAGCGCGGTTTGCCATGTACACCGCGCGCCTACCTACCTGGCATCATCGCTTGCGGGTTGGCGCGAGCTGGTTTTTTGAAGGCACGGTCCCCCGTCCGTTGCTACCGTTGGGCATTCAGAGGTAAAAGCATTTCCGATTTGCGATTGTCGATTGCTGATTGATTGACTATTCAGAGTCATTGCTAACGTGACATATCGGGTTCAAGCCTTATTGCTCTTCATGCTGCCTGGGTTGACTGGTTGCACAAATCAACAACCTCCGGTAAACCTCAACCGTCACGAAAGTGCTTCAGTTTCACCGACGATTAGTGCGTCTCCTTCGTCATCTCCTACTGCACAGAACTCAGAAACGCCGCCGCCTGAGAATGCTGAGCCTGCCAGCGATACCACCCTCGTCGGCAGTTATGTCGGCAAGCTGAAGTTGATCATTCCCGTGCAAGGCGTCAGCCGCGATCAGCTGCAAGACACTTTCATGGATGCGCGTACCGAAGGCCGCGTGCATGACGCGATCGACATTCCCGCCGCAGCCGGAACGCCTGTGCTGGGTGCAGCCGATGGTGAGATAGCTAAACTATTTCAAAGCGAGCGCGGCGGCACCACCATCTACCAGTTCAGCGTTGATAAGAAACTAATTTTTTACTACGCGCATCTGCAACGCTACGCCGACGGTATCGCGCCCGGCGTGGTGGTCCATCAGGGCCAGGTGATCGCCTACGTTGGCGACACGGGGAATGCGGGCGCCGGCAACTATCACCTGCACTTTTCGATTTCAGTGATTCCCGATCCCAACCGCTACTGGGAAGGCACAAACATCAATCCGTATCCGTTGCTGAGACAATAATGTTTACGAAGTACAGAGTACTGAGTGCAGAGTACTGAGTGCTGAGTACTGAGTACTGAGTGCTGAGTGCTGAGTACTGAGTGCGGCTGCCCTTCGGCCTCCGACCTCTGACCTCTGACCTCTGATCTCTGACTTCTGACCTCTGTTCTGCCGTCTGCCACCGTCCGTTTATCGTGCAAGCACGCTCTCGAAAGTGTGGATTTTCAATGCGACGCAAACGTTGTTGCCCGTGCGATCTGCGTGGGAACACTCGTTGCTACAAATTACCGCTCGCGTGAACATGCCGCTGCTTTAACATCACGCGGCGCCAAGTCGCACAAAGGAAGTACAGAAGATGAAGACTATTCGAAATCCGGCTCTCGGTATTCTGCTGGGCGTGATCGCCATAGCCGCGGCCGGCTGTGTAACCGAACCTGCAAACAACAACTCAAACATCGCCAGCCCATCGCCAAGCACGTCGCCGTCGCCCAGTGTCACTCAACGCAGCGCGGTTGACGTTCCCGTCACTTTGCCGGTGCTGGATGCGTTGCTGACTGACGATGCATTCCGCGCCAAAGTTAAGTCACAAGTGCGACTCAGCGACGCTGAAATAACTCAGTTGCAAAAGATCGCCTCTGACGAAGTGGCCAAGTTGCGCGAAGGCAATGCCGAAGATCAATCCGGCAGCGCCGAAGAATCGCGCCAACGAGCATCGGAAGCTATTCGCGGCGCAATCGGTGAAGAGAAAGCTCAGAAACTTTTCACGCTCGCTCGTGAGTATTGGGTCAGAGGCAATGACGAATCACCTACTGACAACGCGGCCGGCAATTCCATAGCCGGCGCGCCCAACGCCGTGCCGCGCGACACCCGTGTGGTCGTCAACATTCCCGCATATCGCATGGATGTTTTTCGTGAAGGTTCATTAGTCAAGTCGTACAAGATCGGCATAGGTTACCCGGAATTTCCGTTGCCAACCGGAATGCGAAAAGCCCAGAGCATCATCTTTAATCCCACGTGGACGCCGCCCGACGAACCGTGGGTCGCGAAGATGAAAGGCATCAGCGTTGGTGAAAAAATTGACGCCGGCAGCAAGCTTAACCCGCTTGGGCCAATCAAAATTCCGATTGGACTACCTTCATTAATCCATGGCGGCAAGTCGCCCGCGAAACTCGGCACCTTCGCTTCACACGGTTGCGTTGGTCTGACAACGCCCCAGGTCGAGGATTTCGCAAAGTTATTGGGCCAGGTTGGCGGCACCGAGATTTCGGATGCAGATTTGCAAGCGCGGTTGAAGAACAAAACTGAAACGAAGACGGTGAAGTTAGACCACGCGGTTCCCGTAGAGTTGCGTTACGAAACGATCGTGGCTGAAGACGGCAAATTGCACATCTACAAAGACGTTTACGATCAGGATTCGAACACGGAAGAGAACCTGCGCGCGGTATTGCAAGCAAATGGCGTAAGCATGGAAGACCTCAGCGAATCGGAACGTGCGCAAGTGATGAGTGCACTGAACGCGATGTCGCGACATCCGCAAGCCGAAACCGTTACGAAGAGTTCAACGGCATCCGCTTCACCGGCAACAAGTCCTTCAAAGACTTCGGCGAAGCCGGAACCAAAGGCAGCGATGGCGAAGACAAAGCCGCTTGCAAAGGGTCAAAAGGAAATTGTGATTGAGATAGCAGCGCTGAAAGGCAAAGGTTATCCGGTCGCTGTTAATTTGGATACCGGTGCCGGCAAACCGCCGGCACTGGTGGCGAAATCAACGCGATAGGAAAAACCGCTCGTTGCGCTTACGGCGCGTGGGTCAGAAAAACGTCCCAGGCCCAGCGGCTAACACGCGAATGTTTTGCGTCCTCAACCTTGGCGCGGTAACGAAATAAGTTACCATTCGCGTCGGTGCGTCTCGACTCTTTAAAGTCTAACGAGATTGAATCAACATTGACTGACGGCAACGAACGAAGCTCATACGCTTCAGAGATGCCATTATGATTTGTGTCCTGCCACAGCCTCAAAGAAGAAAAGATGGCATCGTGATTGTCGATGACGCCATCGCCGTTACCACTCTTTGGCGCTTTATCAAATTCCGCGAGGGCCAGAAACCCATTTGCATCGCGGGACGGCGGCTGCGCCGTGTGATTGCCGAAGAGCTCGGTTCCGTTATCAATTAATCCATTACCGTTTCGATCCAACGCCAGCCATGCATCATCAGCTCCGGCTTTGGTCCAGGCCAATTGCTCCGTGGACCCGTTACCATCCATATCGAACCTTACCCCCTGCGAAGCTTCGGTGAGATCAAAACCATCCCCGAGCACATCTACTAAGACCGGCGTACGAGATTCGCAATCGCAAACCTCGGGATCCCAATTGTAAGGATAGTTATTGCTCTGACACCACGCGAGATACCAAGATGACGGATTACAAGTTTCGTGGCGATCCGGCACACAGCAAACACCGTCACGGTGGTAGAAGGGTGGACAACCCTTCTCAATCGGATACGGATTGTCCCAGGTACAATTATCCGCGGGAGGACCGTCGGGACACAGGCCCGGCAAAGTTTCGGGGCACGGGTCAGGCGTCGGCGTTGGAGTGGGGCTTGCGCTGGGACAAGAACTTGAGTTCGCTTCGTCAATTGCTTCGTTATAACAGACGTTCGGACCGTCAGGCTCGCACTGAAACCAAAGATGTTTTAGGCGAGTACATGGTTGACCAGATTGTGTAGTCGCGACAAAGGTTTGCTGACAATAGCACGACGTTGTGAAAGGACCTTGAACTACCCACGGCGAACAACCGTTGTCACCCCCACATTCGCTTTGGATTGCATCCGTGGCGTGCGCGAAACGCCTTGATGTTTCAACGCTTTGCTGCTCTCTTAGAACATCAGCATTGGACGGATAGCTGGTTAAGGGCTTTTTTTTTAATTGTGCACCATTTGGCATTCGCAGGAAGGAGATTTGTTTTCTTTTATCTCTTGGTTGACCTAACTCCCATCCTGTTCCGTCGCCAAAGCTGACAAGCGCGATTTCGAGCCTAAAGTTTTTGTACAACGCTGGACTGTGCCCTTGCAATCCCCTTCTAAATCGCTCGGGAATAGTGAAAACGTAGATTTCATCCGGATTCAGACAAGGATCGGTCGGATTGGCGACATTTCGAATCAGTATGTTTTCTTGCTTGCCAAAAGTTAGCGGAATGCCCGCCTCTCCGTCAGGCACGGCAACATCCGGAAATATCAGGTAAGCAAGAATGAAGTAAACTGGTTTCCCAGAAACATTCTTGACCTCAATCTCTAAATCTTTTTGCCACGTTTCTGATTGTAAATTCTTGACTTTTCGCACAAGCAAAGGCATGTCTTTGAATTCCTTTACCTTAAGCTTTCTCTCGCCGGAATCCATCTCCTGCTCCGGCCCTAGGGCGTAGATACCTTTAATAAGGAAAAATGACCCTGACGCGAGCATTGTTAGCAGCACGAGCCTTTTTATTAGCTCATGAGCAGGTTGTTGGCGGGGGTGCGATTTCTTCAACTGAGAGAGTGAGAGAGGATGCATAAGAAGCTCCTTACAACAACAGTGTGAGCACCGTGCGCGACTCGCCCTTATATGTCTATCGCGCTATCAAGTCAACAATTTTCCGGATGGCACCCGGCCGATAGGAATCTTGCTCGAGATTTCAGCAGCACGCGAAGCCATTTTGAACTCTTGGCCTAGTGCGTGGCCTCGAGCCGTGCCGAAAGCCTCGGGCTTTCGGATCAGCCTTTCTCAAACCTTTCCTGAGGCTCAGCCTCAGAAGGTGAAATAGAATGCTGATGGAAAGGCAAACCCTTTCCGCACGGAACGCGGCCTAGCCGCAAAGCCGTCGATGAAAAAAACTTCACGATTACTTCGATTTAAGGCGACTGGGTGAGAAAACATCCCAGGCCCAGCGGGCCACACGCGAGCGCTTCGCATCGTCAACCTTGGACCGAAAATAAAAGAGGATTGCTCATGTCGGTTCTCTCGAGGTAAGGTAGTTAAACGTCTTTATTCTCGCCTGATCCCGGACGCTCAAGTTTCACGAACTCTGGCGGTCGGCTCAATTATCGGGCTACCAAGGTTGTCAAAAAAATCCGGTACCATCTGTAAACCTGTCAATGCTTCACGCGGTAGGTAACCATCACGCAACCGTTTTTGAACGGCCTGCATTCCGTCAACTCCAAATTGATCTGACGACTCATTTGGTGGAACAATGGAATTCCAGAGCCCAATAGCACGGGATGAATGTTGAATCCGATTTCGTCAATGAGGTCGGCTTCAAAAAGCGGTTTCGCAAGCAAACCGCCACCCATCAGACAGATGTCTTTTCCATTCTCACTCTTCAATCGGCGAACAAAATCGACAACATCGTCCGAGACTATTTCTAACGCGCCCTTTACCTTCGGTTTCAGCGTGCGCGAAAACACAATCGTCCGCATTCCCGGATAAGCGCCACCCTGGCCCATACGTAACGCCACCTCATGAGTCTTGCGGCCCATGACCACCGTGTCGAAGCGTTGCCAATAATTCTTCATAACTTCTGCCGCTTCTTCGCCCCATAGAATCCAATCCACGGCATCATCATTCCGGGCAATATAGTTATCCAGACTGTTGGCGCCACCAAAGACGAGTGTGCGCATTGATTGTTGTCCTGAATTTAAGCGGCAGTCGCAGCTTCGCAGGAATCGAGTTCGGGAGCTTCTTCGATGGGAGCGCCGGCTTCGCCATAGTACGGCCGGCCGTTCTCGATTGCTTCGAAGTACTCTTCAATCCGATTGAGAACTTCTTCGACTGAGTGTGAGTGGTAAATTGAGGTCCGAAACAGGGCGCCGCCTTGCAAGCCGCGCGTGAATTGTCCGGCGAGTTGTTTCATGCGATTGATTGCGGGAGTCTCAGGCATGTCTTCGCGCAGCATGTCGAAGTACTCATGAAGGATGGCCCGCTTGTCAGCAAGTGTGGGTTGAAACGGTTCGCGGCTGTGCATCGCATCTTCGATCTGACGAAAGATCCACGGGTTCGCCATGGCGCCGCGTCCAATCAAAACGCCATCGCAACCAGTTTCCTCAAAGCGAGCAAACGCTTGTTCAATTGTAGTGACGTCACCACTTCCTGATACGGGCACGCTGACATTCTCTTTGATTTGCTTGACCAGATCCCAATTCGCCAGACCACGATAGCCTTGTTCCTTGGTTCGCCCGTGCAGAGCAATGTGTTCGACTCCACACGCTTCGGCAAGCCTGGCCGTCTCAACTGCATTGATGGTGTGATCATAAAAGCCGGCGCGAATTTTTATGGTCAACGGAATCGTGATCGTCTTCTTTATTTCTTTCAAGATCGTTTCCAGGCGCGAATGATCTTTCAGGAGTCCTGAACCCCCGCCGTGCTTCACAACTTTCGGCGCCGGACAACCGCAATTGATATCGAGAATGTCCGCGCCGACTTCTTCAGCCATCTCAGCCGCCATGCGCATACGCTCCGGCTGGCCGCCGAAGATCTGGACCGCGAACGGCCGCTCGTCTTCGTAGAAGCGCATCTGCCGTTTCGATTTTGGGTTACTGCGGGTTAGGCCTTCGACTGAAATAAACTCGGAAACGCTAAGACCCACACCACCGCGCCGTTTGAGCAGACGACGAAACGAGACATCAGTTACACCCGCCATCGGCGAAAGCACGAGGGGCGGATTGATCTCGATATCGCGAATATTAAAAGGCTTGATCATGATTAGTCGCTGGCGATCGATAACCTCTAATGATCAGAGCAGTCAGCGATAACCTAGTGAGTCACCACGCGCAACGGAGTCAGTACCATCCCCGGGGTACTGACCTTATTGGCCGACACGACTCAAGTATATTAACCCGCACCAGTCTGTCCAATCACTGCTCGCGAGCCTGATGCTAGTGCCGCAGATTCGCATTCGGTAATAAACTCGCATCATCGCGAACGTCTTCGCTTAGTGTTTCGTAAAGGGCTGCTGCTTCCTTCCGCGACGTTTGACGCGCGTCGGGAACTGATAGAACTCGAATTGTAGTGATCTTGTCGCCGCGCGCGATTCCGATTTCGTCCCCTGCTTTCACTTCATTCGCCGATTTTGCCACCTTACCGTTTAAGGTAACGCGGCCGGCTTCGCAAAGTCGTTGAGCAACTGTTCGGCGCAGGCAAAGGCGAGAGGCTTTGAGGAAAAGATCGAGGCGCATCGATGCAAGTTTCGAGTTTCGGGTTTCGAGTTACGAGTTTTTGAAGCCACAGCTTGTGGAACTCGAAACCCGAAACACGAAACTCGAAACTGTAGTTACGGTTTCGGAATGATTCCCAGCAACTTGCCTTTCTTCTTCTCGGGAGTTTTTGCAGGGCTGGCGGTTTGCACGTCATTATCGGCAAGTTTTTCCGGCGCAATCTTCAATAGCGGAGCGACAGCGGCGCGATATTGATCGGACAGTTTGATGTAGGCTTCATTGCGCAAATTCTGCAGGTACTCGTCACGCTGTTTCTGAGCACGTTCCATCGTAATTGCTTCGCGCACCTGATTTTCGTTAAAGGTAGAAGTGGTGCTGGCTGCGGTACGCTCGTCAACGCGAAAGATCTGGTATCCATCATTAGTACGCAGCGGCTCGCTGACTTCTCCCGCTTTCAGATTCTTGATTGCGCCGACGATGTCATCGCGCAGACTGCGCATTTCGAACGTCCCTACCCGACCCTTGGTTTCCGGCGCCACGCGAACGCCATTGCTTTCGCGTTCAGAGTTTGCGGCTGCCAGGGCTGCAAAATTTGCACCAGCGCGCAACTGCGCCACCAGCTGCAGCGCCTTCGCTTTAACGTCAGCTTCGTTCTTACCCGCAGAGCTCAGAAAAATTTCTGAGATAGTAATGCTTTCCGGTTTGCGAAACTTCGCTTCGTTTTGCTGGTAATACTTTTTCAGCTCGTCCATCGTCAGGCCAAAGAAAACTTTCCGATCAACTTCCTGTTGAATCACTGCCTGTTTCATCATCTCGACGCGCAGGGTCTGCCGCGTGCCCACCGGATCAAGTCCGGCGTCGCGCATCGCAGCATCTAGTTTTTCGATTGAGGTAATGCCCTGCTCCTTTGCGACCTCGAGCATGCGCGCGTTAACCGACGCCTCGACCTCCGACGTTAACTCAAGTTCCTTGCCCTTCTGCAACAGTAATTGCTCGTTGATCAAAGTTGCGATCAGTTCCGCCTGGTGTTTGCCGACTTCTTCGGTTGCCTGCTGCTCAGTCATGCCGCGTTGTTTCAGCGCTTCAATTCCTTCCTTGGTCTCGCGCCGCAACATTGAGAGGGTGATGACGTCGTCGTTGACCTGCGCAATAACTTCGTCGACAACCTGCTGCTCGCCTTCCTGGGCAAATGCGGCCAACGGCGTGACAGCCAAAATGGCCAATAAAAACAGGCCTACAGCGGCCAGTGAGACAAACTTGAATTTCACAGTAAATACTCCTAAAAGGTCGTCAAATATTCTTTTGTTAGTAGTCGAGTAACGGTTGTCAGTTGCCTTCGAGTGTCGTCGGAGGCCGTAGATTTGACCACAAAAAGCCGATTCCAACAAATCAAATGGCCGCGATCGGTAGGGACCCTGATTTCAGTTTTCTCTGTGAAAACCTCAGCGGCCTTTATGGCGCAGTGGTAACCAAGCGCTGATTCGGCCGCGGCACCCCGCGCCGCATCTGCGCACAACTACTCTCGAATCGCCGCCAACACGTCGTGAAGCAAGTTGAGTACGTTTTCTTCTTCTTCCTCAGTAAGAGTCAACCTCAGCACACCGGCCGGCGTAAACGTGCGACCTTCACGTGCGGCAACAAACTCCATTAACTTTTGCGAATCAACTCGAGCCTTTTCGCTAAACTTAAGCGCCGCGCCGTCACTTGTTTTGTCGATCGACACCAGTCCCACGTCCTCAGCAATCAGTCGCAACCGAGCATAACTGAAAAGCTGTTCCACCGATTCCGGCAAACGGCCATAACGGTCGCGCACCTCTTCGCGAATGGTCGCAATCGTTTCGTCATCGCGCGCAGACGATACGCGCTTGTAAGTTCTCAAGCGCTGGCCCATATCGCTGATGTATTCGTCCGGAATCGCAACGTCAACACCGAGATTAATAGTGACACTGGTTTCATCTTCAACCACGTCACCGCGAAGTTCCGCGACCGTTCGTTCCAGCATCTGCGTGTAGAGATCGAAGCCCAGCGCATCCATATGACCGGACTGTTGTCCGCCGAGCAAGTTCCCTGCGCCGCGTAACTCAAGGTCCAGCGCAGCGATCCGAAACCCCGCCCCGAGATCTGAAAATTCGCGAATGGCTGCCAGACGGCGTTTTGCGATCGGCGTCAATTCGAGTTCGCCCGGGATTAGTAGATAAGCATATGCACGACGGTTCGAGCGGCCGACGCGACCTCGCAATTGATAAAGCTGCGATAAGCCATAGTTATCGGCGCGGTTAATAATGATCGTATTAGCCCTTGGGATGTCGATGCCGTTTTCGATGATGGTGGTCGCGACCAGCACGTCATACTTGAACTCAATGAAATCGAGCATGACCTTTTCCATCTCTTTTTCATTCATCTTGCCGTGACCAACGGCCAGTCGCGCCTGCGGCACCAAACGCTGCACCAGCGCCGCAATCGTGTCGATGGTTTCTACGCGATTGTGAATAAAAAAGACCTGGCCGCCGCGTCCGAGCTCAAGCTCAATCGCGGACTTAATGACATTCTCGGAAAACTGGACCACCTGGGTTTGAATCGCCAGCCGATCGCGCGGCGGCGTTTCAATCAGCGACATGTCGCGCAGGCCACTCAACGACATGTTCAGCGTGCGCGGTATCGGCGTCGCCGACAGCGTCAGCACATCGACGCGTTTCTTTAACTGCTTCAATCTCTCTTTGTGGGCCACGCCGAAACGCTGTTCCTCGTCAACGACAACCAGCCCGAGCTCTTTGAAGCGCACATCCTTAGACAAAAGCCGATGCGTGCCGATCACGACATCGACTTCGCCTGATTCCACGCGTTTGGCAACATCCTTTTGTTCTTTTGGCGAACGAAATCGGGAAAGCAATTCGACCTTTACGGGAAACGGCGCAAAGCGGCTGCGGAAGGTGTCGAAATGTTGATAAGCAAGCACGGTCGTGGGCGTTAGCACCGCGGCTTGTTTTCCTTCCATTACCGCTTTGAAGGCCGCGCGCATGGCCACCTCAGTTTTGCCGTACCCCACGTCTCCACACAGCAGCCGGTCCATCGGGGTGGGCTGTTCCATGTCGCCCTTGACGTCTTCGATGGCGGTTTCCTGATCCGGCGTCAACACAAACTCGAATCCTTCTTCGAATTCGCGTTGCCAAGGAGTGTCGGCCGCGAATGCGTAACCGCCCACGAGTTTGCGCTCGGCATACAAACGCAATAGCTCGTCTGCCATGTCGCGCATCGCGCGCTTGGCCTTAGCTTTCGTTTTTTGCCAGCCGAGTCCACCGAGGCGATCGAGCGCCGGTTGATGGCCTTCACCGCTGGAGTAACGTTGGACCAGATCAAGCCGCTCAACCGGAACATAAAGCTTGGCGTCTTCCGCATAGTAGAGCAGCATGAACTCGCCATTGCGCGTCCCCAGGTCCAGTGTTTGCAGCCCACCAAATCGGCCGATGCCATGGTCGATGTGGACCACAAAGTCGCCTGGTTTCAGATCGCGAAAGTCAGAAAGAAACGCTGCCGACTTTGAACGCTGTCGCTTACCTGATTTCTGCCGGCGGTCCTCTCGCGGTGGAGCGTGGGGTGAAGCTTCATCAAACAGGTCGGACTCAACCTGGATTACTAAACGAGCGGCGGGAATCTCGAATCCACTGCTTAGACGTCCGACGGTGATAATTATGTCGCCATCGTTTGCTTCCGCGCCGGCGGTTTCGGTTAACGACAAACGAGCACTAATTTCATACTCGGCGAGAATCTCGCTGACTCTTTCGGCCACGCCCAGGCTGGGCATGACGAACATCGTCGTGGTTCCGGCTTCGCGTCGACGATTCAAATCACTGGCGAGATTGGCTACGCGACCGTGATATTTCAAAGCGGACTGTGTTTGCCAGAGGACTTCGGGCGCCTGGTCGACTACCGGAAAAAGGAAAAGCGGACTTCTGGTGGATCTAGCGCGACCGACTTGGATCTTCGGGGTCTCGGCGTCAAGCGACATTGCTTGATCGAGTTCGGCTGCCGCGCGACCCAACATGCGCAGCTCCAGCCGTGGCACCTGGTCCAATTTGGCGCGCAGCTCTTCAACCGGCAAGTAAAGCTCGTCAGGGCGCAACGCGATGTCGTCAGCATTATCGGTCTCGTCAAAACGTTCTGATAGCGTTTGATAGACTTCGCCGAGAAACGCATCGACGCCCGACGGCTCGTCGACGACCAGGACCGCGTCCTTAAGGTAATCAAACAGCGTCGCGTTGCGTTCGCGCACAATTGGCATCAACCATTCCCAACCAGGAAAACGTTCCGCCTCATCTGCAAAAACTGTGCGGTCGCGCAACGCGCGCGCGTAACGATCATCGGACCATCGATGGCGCGCAACCTCGGCCCAGGTACGAAAATCGCGCGGCCGTACCGACAACTCTCGCATCGGCACGACAGAAATCTCAGTCAGTTGATCGATTGAACGTTGCGTTTCCGGATCGAAAGTGCGAATTGAATCGATTTCATCGCCAAAGAATTCGAGGCGCGCTGGTTGCGACTGTCCCGGCGACCAAACATCCAAAATGCCGCCGCGCATTGAAAACTCGCCCACTGCGCCGATCGGATCTTCGCGCACATATCCAGACGCAACTAATTGTTCCACCAGGTCGTCAGGCGATTGTTCCTCTCCTCGCCTCAACAATGCACCGGCAGCGACTAACTCTTCGGGCGTAACTGTTCGGCGGGCCAATGCCCGTGCAGTCAAAAGCAGAAAATCCTGGCGCTGCTGCGCAAGCCGCCACAACGTCAATGCCCTTCTTTCCAGCGTGTCGGGGTGGGGCGAAGAGCCGGCGTAAGGATCACTTTCCGAAGCCGGCAATAACAGCACTTCCTGATCGCAGCTTTGCTTTCCGGCAAACGCGCAGTACCAAAAGCGCAAATCTTCTTCCCACGTCTCGAGGTCGCGATTCGCTTGAGTAACGATTGCGAAAAGTTTTCCTGTGTCGCGTTGCAAAGCAGCGAGCGCCAACGCTCGCGCCGAACCTGCAACCAGGCCACTGAGCGAAATCGTCCGCGCGCCCCGCTTGATTTCCTCAGCCACACGCTGGAATGCGGCCGTTTCAGTTATTCCCTGAAGCGTTCGCTGGAGCGCAGTATCCTGAAGAGTAGTACTCATGTGTTGGTATTCCCGTCGCTCGGCCGAACCGATCCGAACTTAAAATGTCTTCATGCGTTCGATAATTCCGCTGGTAGAGACTCCTTCTATAAAAGGAAGACTGACCACGCGGCCGCCCGCCGCCTCAACTTCTTCGCGTCCATGAATTTCATCAAGCTTGTAATCGCCGCCTTTGACGAGTACGTCA
>DATENN010000471.1:0-20097 GCA_035275045.1 Pyrinomonadaceae bacterium | reverse complement strand
AGAGGTGTTCGCAGGTCGTCAGTGACCGATTTTTTCCAGCAGGCTTACCAAATCGTCGGCGTGTTCTTCTTCCATTGCGAGTATCCCTTCCAACATTCGCCGAGTCGTCGGATCGTCAGTCGCCACGTAATTGATCATTTCGCGATAACTGTCGATAGCAATGCGCTCGGCTATTAAGTCTTCCTTGATCATATCGGTAAGCGTATCGCCTTCGACGTATTCGGCGTGGCTTCGCATGGTCAGGCCGTCGGGATTGAAATTCGGCGCGCCGCCTAACTGTACGATGCGTTGCGCGATTTGGTCGGCATGGGCCTGCTCTTCATTCGCATGCTGCAGGAATTCGGCGGCGACGCTTTCCGCATTGATTCCCGAAGCCATGAAGTAGTGCCGGCGGTACCGCAGCACGCAAACGATCTCCGTTGCCAGCGCTTCGTTCAATATCTTGATTACTGTTTCGCGATCTGCGCTATAGCCTTCGGTTACCGCGCCGTGCTCGATATGTTTGCGGGCGCGTTCGCGCAGAGTTTTGATGTCGGTAAGAAATGGTTTGTCTGTCACAGCCTTAACTCCTGATTGATCAGCCACAGTCTGACTCCTGGTGAAAAGTAGAATTTAGGTGAAACGTGATGGTACTAGGCTCGCGCCGGAAGGAGCAAGCGGGCTCGACATCGACGACGCTCGGCATCGATCTTGCTCACAGCGGTTTACAAGCGATTACTGTTCGAATTTGCGACAAATGTGGACCCTTGGTCTATGCAGAAGCCCATGCGGCGGAGAATGTGAGTGGAAAAGCAGCCGACCAAACGAGAACTTGAAGAACAGATGGAGCGAACACGCGAGTCGCTCGCCGAAACTATTGGCGAAATCAAGGAAACCGTAAGTCACGAAGTGACGACGGCGAAGAAAGCGGTTACCGGAGTTCTTGATTATCGCGAGGAGTTTCAAAAGGAGCCGCTGGTTTGGAGTCTCGGTGCGCTATCCGCAGGGTTCGCTCTCGGTTACACGCTTGGCTATGCTCACAAAAATGGAAAGCGCGGCAAACAAACGGCTGCATTTGCGTTTGCCGACAGCATGGCGGACGAACTGTCTACGATCGGCAAAGGATTGGTCATGCCCGCGCTCGACGCAAAGATAAAGGAGTTGTTCGGCTTTGAATTTTCCGAAATGTTGGACCAGCTGAGCTCGAGCCATATGAAGCGCGCGTCAAAAAAGAAACCTAAACGTCTGCCGGCGAAAACAATCAAACGATCCGCAACGCGAAAGAAAGCGAACTAAACTAAATTAACGAGGGACAACTAGATGCCAGCAAAGAAAACTTCCAAAAAATCAGCCGCAAATAAATCATCACGCAGCTCCAAAAAGGGCGGTGCCCGAAAGAGCAGAAAAGTTTCAAAGAAGAAGCTGTTAACGAAAGCCAAGAAGATGGTTCGTGAGGTGGTTAAGGGCGCCGCTGCCGGAGCACTAAGGGGCGCCGCCGAAGCAGGCGCCAAGGAAGCCGGTATCGCTGAGCCCGAGGCTGTTGCTTCCAATGCCGGCAACAGCAGATCCCAGGCTGCTGGTTCCAAAGCTGGGAAGCGTAAACGATCGCGGTAAGGTCGTTTCGCGATACTTACTCGGCCAACAATTTTCCCTGAAGTTTTATTTCGTTTGGGGCGTTTGCAGCCCCGGAAACTTCGACGGGAACGTCCCAAACCAGTGTTTTTATGCGACAAACTCCGGTGTTGTCTTCGCGACAGTAAAAAAGTGTAGTTTGAACGCGCAACGCTGCGGAGCCGGCCTCGAACGTTCGCAGTGGGATTCGCAACGGCAGCGTTAAAGACCTGGAAGAAACGTTAACGACTTTTTGACCACTCGCCGCGGTCTTTGATGTCGACATCAGGCCCAGTTGTTTGGCGCCCTCTTCAATTTCGACACGATAACGCTGTGGCGCCGCCGGGTTCAGGTGATAGCCCGCAGGCAGCGCGACGTCGATGACTAACGCGGCGTCGGCGCGGGTTCGCAACAACTGCTTTGAGATCTTTGATGTTTCTGTGCCTGGCGCTGCGTCAGTTACTTCTTCATTGAGTGCTGCCGCCGGAGGCATCAGACCTTTGATGTTTAGAGTCGCAGTCTGTTTCGTTTTGAGATCGACGACGCGTATTGCGTGGTTATTCGTGTCTGCGACATAAAGCTTGCCATTCGCCACGCTTAACCCACCGGGCTCATAAAATGCGGCGCTGGCGCCCTCGCTTTGACCGGGCTTACCTGTTCCTAAGAATGTCTTAACCGTTCGCGACTTTGGATCCATCTCTTTCAACTTATGATTGTAGGTGTCGGCGATTAGCACCTTGTCACCGTTGAAGAACACACCCAGCGGGTGCTGCAAACGTACGTCATCGCCGCTGCCATCGACGTCGCCGAATTCAAAAAGATCGCCGCCCACCAACGTCTCAACGTTGCCAGTCGCAAGGTCGATTGAACGAATGATGTTCGATTCGCTGTCGGCTACGTAAAGTCTTTTTCCGTCGCTTGTAATTCCTGAAGGCTGCGCGAAACCGGCGTCGAGCAACGGCCCATCCTGACGAGCTTCGCGGCCGGAACCGGCGAATGTCGATACCTCGTTCTTGTCGAGATCCATTTTCCATATCTGATGCATGCCGGCCATCGTGATAAACAACTGGCTGCCCACGATCTGCAGATCCCATGGTGAACTGAGATTGATTGTGCGCGCGGGGCCGGTGAGAAAATATTCGCGCGCTTGTTGGCCCGTGCCTGCAACTGTCTGCACCGTTTTGTTTTTAAGATCAACGAGGCGGATCAGATGGTTTTCAGTGTCAGCGACATAAAGCTTGTCGCCGCTGAGCACCATTCCCTGTGGACGATAGAAGCTCGCCTTGTCGAACGTTCCATCTGCCGACCCGCGACCGCCATTGCCGACCGTTTCTATTAAGGTGCCGTCAAGTTTGGTGATTACCAGGCGATTGTGATTTGAATCAGCGATGAACAACCGGTCGCTCTGCGCATCTGCCAGAATTTTTCCGGGAAACGCGAGCGGTAAATCACCGACTTTTGCGCGCTCGAGTACCAACTTTAACGGTTCTTCATTCAGCTCACCGCGCTTACGAAATTCGGCGATCGTTTTTGCGATCGTCTGGTCCAGCACATCGGCGTTGCCTTCACCTTCAACTCTTCCGATTACGTACCCGGCGGGATCAATTAGGTACTGCGTGGGCCATGCGCGCACGGCGTAACTCTGCCAGACTTTAAAGTCAGCGTCGTTGTAAACCGGATGTTCCAGTTCATATCGCAGAACGATGCGCCGTATGTTTTCGGTGTCCTTCTCGTTATCAAACTTTGCCGAGTGCACACCGATCACGACCAGTTGGTTCGCATACTTCTGTTCGAGCTTTTTCAGATCGGGAATGATGTGGATACAGTTAATGCAGCCATAGGTCCAGAAATCGAGCAGTACAACTTTCCCTTTAAGCGCGGCAATTGATAATGGTTTGTCAGTGTTCAGCCAGCCGCGGCCGCCAGTGATTTCCGGAGCTCGAACGCGAGCGGTTGGTGTAGACATTTCCTGACCTTTCGTGGCGCAACCCGATACAACGACGATTAGAATTGCGAAGAGTAAAGCTCGAAATAATTTGTAAGTTAGCAGCACGACGATACGATCCGTTTCAGGCGGCTGGGGTTGCATGTCACTCATGCGAGTGGGGTTGGGCCTCATTAGTCCCGGCAATCGTCTGATCGATCCGATCAATTGCCCGTCGCAGATGGGGAATCGTTATTGAACCGCCGACGACCAGCGCTACGTTAAACGCATCAAGAAACTCCGGACGCGTAACGCCCACGCCGGCACATTGCTTGATGTGATAGGTAATGCAATCGTCGCAGCGCAGCACAATCGACGCGACCAGGCCCAATAATTCCTTGGTGCGTTTATCCAGCGCGCCATCTTCGTAAGCCTGAGTATCGAGCGCGAAAAAGCGTTTGATGCCAAGATGATTGCTGCTCAACAGCTTTTCGTTCATGTTAGCGCGATATTGATCGAATTCATCCATTTCAAAGCTAGCCTTTCCCGTGGGATGACGCATTGTATCCCTTGAATTATTTGCCTGCTATGTGCCGGCGTTGCCGATCTGCATCAAGCAAGTCGGCGTTGAATACTTACCGCTGTATACTTGCAGCCGAGTTATGCAAACCGAGATGGCAAAGATCCAGTTGTTTAGCGTTGGTACTGAGCGCTGGGGTGTCGCCACTGACCACGTTATGACGATTGCCGGGTGGCGCGAACCGGCAGCACTGCCACATGCGCCGGCCCCGGTTCTCGGAGTAGTCAGTATTCAAGGCCGCATGTTAACAGTCTTAGACCTTGCAAAGTTGTTCGGTGCTGAAGACAAGACGAACTCGACTCACATTCTCGCATTACGCGGCGACGAACAGCTGGCGCTGGCGATAACTGAACCCGGCGAGGTCACTGAACTTTCAGCCGCGGAAAAACCAAATGGTACCGAACATAACTTAGTGGCGCGTGTCATCACAAAAGACGATGTTGAGATCAGAATTTTGAACGTCAAAGAACTCTTTGGCACTGCCATTCATGGCCGCGAGCGCCGTCGTCGCCGCTTCTAGTTCGAGTACATTGTCGAAAATCCTCCCCGCTAGTTAAAATCAAATCATAGTAATCAGGATTGTTTGGCTGGTTTCCTCGGCGGGTTACTTCGTCACGCATCGGCCTCGTTACCGGCGCTTTCATGCACGATCAAGCTTTTAGTATTCTCGATTACAACGAGCTGTTGGCGTTGGTGCGTCGCAGCGCACAGACGCCGATGGGACGCGCGCGCGTCACTGACCTCAAACCGCTCGCTGACATTTCTTCACTGCAAAAAGATCTGGAGGCAGTAGCAGAAGCCGTCGCGCTTCGCAAACGTGGCGTGGTTTGGAGCTTTGGAGAACTGGAGGATCCATCGGAACGCGTAGCGTTGTTGCGAGTTGAAGGCGCTGGGCTTGAACCACTGGCGATTCTTTCACTCGCCAAAATCTGCGAACAGGCAATGTCGGCACGCGGATCGATTCTCGCAGAGCGTGATGCAAGTCCAACCCTCTGGCAATTAGTCGCGCAAGTTCCCACCGATTTAAATCGTCTGATAGCGCACGTCTCAAACAAGATTCAACCGAATGGCGAGTTGGACGATCGGGCCAGCACCGAACTAGCGCGAATCAGACACGAGATTGGCGTGCTGCGTTCGCGCATCGCCCGCACTCTGGAAAACATCATGCGACGATCAGGCGAAGCGATTCAGGATGAGATCGTGACCCTGCGCAACGATCGCTTTGTAATTCCGGTCAAATCAGACCATCGCGCCCGAGTAAGCGGAGTGGCCCATGGGTATTCATCTTCGGGTGCGACTGCGTTTGTCGAACCGTTGGAGACGATTGACGCAAATAACGAGTTGCAGGCACTGCATGAGGAAGAGGCCCGCGAAATTGCGCGGATTCTGTTTGCTTTAAGTGAAGAACTGCGCGCGAATTTGCCGGCAATCGAAGCGGCAATAGCTGCGGTCAGTGAACTTGATTTCATAAATGCGAAAGCGATCTTCCACCAAAGGTTCAACTGTGTAATTCCGCAAATCGAATCCGGCCCTCAGGTTAACATCGCAGCCGAACTGAAATTGGTCGATGCGCGGCATCCGCTGCTTGAAGAAAATTTGCGGCCGTCGGGCGCGAGTGTCGTGCCCGTGTCGTTTTCGCTTGACGACAAAAACAATGCGATGGTCATTTCCGGAGCCAACGCCGGCGGCAAAACCGTCGTGCTGAAAACCGCCGGCCTTTTGTCGCTGATGGCGCTGTCTGGTTTGCCGGTCCCCGCGGGAGAAGCACATTTTCCTTTTTACACTTCTGTACTGGCGGACATTGGCGATCATCAATCGCTGGCGGCAAATCTCTCGACCTTCACGTCGCATGTAGCCAACATTTCTCGAATGATCGAATTGTGTGAAGCGCCTGCCCTCGTGCTGCTTGATGAAGTTGGAACTGGTACTGATCCTGAAGAAGGTTCGGCATTAGGCGTTGCTGTTGTTGATCATTTTCGGAAAGTTTGTCGCGCGCAAGTGTTGGCCACTACCCACTACAGCGGTTTGAAAATGTATGCAGCGAACGAAGCCGGCGTCTTGAATGCGAGTGTGGAATTTGACGAAAAAACTCTTCGGCCAACGTATCGCTTGCTGGTAGGCCTCGCCGGGTCGTCGTCGGGGCTCGAAATCGCTAAACGCTTTGGCGTCCCACGCGAAGTAATTGATGTAGCCTTGGATGTTGTTAACGATTCAACTCGACAGGCAGCTGAATATCTGCGGCGTATTAAACGTGAATCGGAAGAAGCGCAAGCTCTTCGCCTGGCGCTCGAGGAAGAGCGCGCGGCCGTGGCGGAAAAGTTCGCGTCGCTCGATCGAAATGCGCAGCAACGCGAACGTGAACGCGAAAGCGTTTTTCATGAAAAGTTAGCGACGACTGTGAAAGCTTTTGAGGAACGGTCCCGCGAGCTTGTCGCTGCGATCGCGGATCGCTCCGAACGGCTCAAGGTGGAACGCGAAGCTCAGCGTCGAGCGGCAGAGCTCAAGCGAGAGATTGCACAAGCGAACCAACCTGCGCGCAACGCTGATACTAAGGTTAGTGCAACGCCGTTAGGTCCAGTGCGTGTGGTTCGCGAGGGTAGGGTTTTGGAGACTGCTGGCACCGAGCGTCCTGATCAGTACGTCGCTTCCGCGGCTGAGATTAGCGTCGGGGACAAAGTGAAGTTGAAATTGTTTGGTTCGGTCGGAATTGTCGACAGCATAAAAGGCGAGGACGTGGAGGTCCGCGTAAAGTCGGTTCGAATGCGCGAGAAGTTGCAGAACCTCGAGCGTGTGGAACTATCTCCGGCTGCTAAATCTAAAACAGGAAAGTTTTCGAATCTGAAGGACACAAAGGGTACGGAAGTCCACCTAAAACAAACTTCCGAAAACGGCCGCACCGAATTGAATGTAATTGGTCGAACGACCGATGAAGCAGTTGCTGCAGTCGATAAGTTTTTAGACGAGGCCGCGCTTGCAAGTTTGCAGCAGGTGCGCATAATTCACGGACACGGAACGGGAGCGTTGCGCCGGGTGATAACCGAAATGCTCAAAGATCACCCGCACGTCGCGCGCGTTTTGCCGGCGCCGCAGGATCAAGGCGGTTCCGGCGCGACTCTCGTTGAACTGAAACAGTAGCGATGCGTTACCCCCAAACATTCATTGACGATCTTAAACGCCAGACGGACATTGTTCGGGTTGTTCAGGATTACGTTCAATTAAAAAAGAAGGGCGCAAACTGGATGGCGTGCTGTCCTTTTCATAAAGAGAAGACGCCATCATTTTCCGTTAGTCCCGCCAAGGAAATTTTTTACTGTTTTGGCTGCCACAAAGGCGGTTCGGTCTTCAACTTTGTGATGGAGATCGAACGCGCCACCTTTCCCGAGGCGATAAAAATCGTTGCTGACAAAGTCGGAATGCCGCTGCCGAAGTTAATTGACGACAGCCGCTTTGAAGCAAGAAAAGCCGAATCCGATCAAGTAATCGAGCTAAACAAATGGGCGCTGGAATGGTGGGAAAAACAGCTCGAATCGAGTAATGAAGGAAAAATTGCGCGCGATTATTTGCAGCAACGCGAGATCACGGACGACACGCGAAAAGTTTTCCGTTTAGCGTACGCACCGGATAGTTGGGACGCGCTGTCGATATACCTGCGACAAAAGGGTGCCACCCAGGAACTGATCGATAAGAGTGGGTTGGTTGTTAAAAAAGAGGATGGCGGTTCGTACGATCGATTTCGCGGCCGGCTGATTTTTCCGGTTATGGACATTCAAGGACGTCCGATTGCTTTCGGCGCGCGCACTCTTACCAACGAAGACGCCAAATACATCAACTCGCCTGAAACCGCTGCGTATGTAAAGGGCCGCAATTTATTCGGACTTAATCTGACGCGTGATGAAATTCGCCGGCAAGGATTCGCAATTCTGGTTGAGGGCTTTTTAGATCTAATTGTTCCTTATCAATTCGGAGTTCGAAACGTGGTTGCGAGTTTGGGAACCGCGCTAACAACTGAGCAGGTCAAGCTGCTAACCAGGTTTGCACGCAAGGTGGTGCTCAACTACGACGGGGATGCGGCTGGCGTTCAGGCTGCGAAGAAAGCCATTGCGATGTTGCTGCAGGAAGACGCTGAAGTGAAGGTGCTGGTGCTTCCTGACGGTTCAGATCCTGATGAGTACATCAGAAAATTCGGTGTCAGTGAGTATCAACGGCAGCGAGGGGAAGCTCAATCTCATATCCAGTTCGTAATTGATCAAGCGGTGCGTGATCGAAATCTGCATCGGCCGGCTGATAAGGCCGCGGCCGTTGAAGAGGTTTTGCCCTACCTTCGCGCCGTTCACAGCCGCATTCAAAAGCGCGAATATTTCGACATCGCTATGGATTCGTTGCGAATATCCGACGCGTCTTTGCGAAAGGAGTTGTGGCATTCGCTGCGGGTTGGTGCTGAAAAAGGCGCGACCGAACAAAAAATAGTCCGTCGCACGCAAGCGAAGCCTACCATCGCCGAGGAACAGTTGTTGGAATTGTTGATCGCTGACGAAGTACTGCGAAAAGATTTTCTGAGAAGGCTGGAACCGGCTGATTATGAAGATCTGGCGACCGCGAGTATCTTTCGTGCTTTAGTTGAGAGCGAACGCGACGGCAGCGTGGTCGATTTCGATTTTCTCAGCCGAAGCACGGAAGACGATCCAGCCGCCGACATCTTGCCGGCGTTGATGATGAGCGCGCCGGAGGAAAGTGAAGCGTCGGAATCTCGAGAGCTGGTTGCGCAACGCTGTATTGATGCACTGCGACTAATGCAGGTCGATCGGCAAATTAGCGATCTAAGCGCTGAAATCGCAACTGCGGAAAGAAACGGCGCCACCGAGCTGCGCGATCGCTTGGCAACTGAACACCTGGAACTTGCGCGACGCCGCAGCGCCCTGTTGCCCAAAGCTGAAGCCATGCAGACGGGAACGTGAAAGCTGCTCACCATCACTCTTTCAAAAACCCGCCGAGGAAACTGTGAGTACTGAAGAAAAACAGCACGATAACGTTATGCAGCGCCTGCTTGAATTGGGCGGCGACAAGAAATACCTCACCTTCGACGACCTCAATCGCGAACTGCCCGACAGCGTCGTCTCACCCGACGACATAGAAGACGTACTGCAAAAATTAGAAGGCTCGAACATCGCGGTCGCTGATTCCGACGAGAGATTGTTGGAACAAGTGGCGGCGGCCGCAACCGAGGATGCTGACGGCGAAGATCACGATGTCGAACTTGACTTGTCAGCGGGCACCCTTGAAAAGACAAACGATCCGGTCCGACTTTACCTGCGCGAAATGGGTGTGGTGCCGTTGCTGACGCGCGAAGGCGAAGTCGCTATCGCTAAACGCATTGAACGCGGTCAGCTCAAAACCCAAAAAGCAATTTCACGTTCGCCAATTGCCGTCCGGGAAATCCTCAAGATAGGCGACGAGCTGCAGTCCGAGTCTCTAAACATTCGCGACATCGTCATCTTTTCTGAACAGGCGGAACTGACAGGCGACGAAGACAAGGCAGAGGAATACCGCGCCTGGACAATTGAGGGCATCGAAAATATTCGGCAAATTTTCAAACAAGGTTTGAAGGACTGGGAAAAACTTCGCGACGAAGAAAAAGCAACGCGCGGCAAGAAGAGCAAGAAACTGATTCGCTTGCGCCGAAAAGTCGCGCGCATGAGGCTGGAAATTGCCCAGGAAATGGGCCGCCTGAACGTCACCGAACGAGCCCGGCAGCGGCTAATCAATTCCATTCGCGCAGTACAAAAGGAAGTACGCGATGCGGAAAGAGAAATAGATCGCTTTACGGAAAAATTGCAGCGCAAGCGAATCAACGCAGACGATCAAAAAGAATTTAAGAAGAGAATCAGCACCGCTAAGAAACACTTGCAACAGATCGAGCTCGTACAAAACATCAGCCCGGTGGAAATCAAACGGTCGCTGCAAGCCATCATCATTGGAGAACAACAGGCCGGTCAGGCCAAACGCGAATTGGTTGAAGCCAATCTGCGTCTCGTGGTCTCGATCGCCAAAAAATACACCAATCGCGGTTTGCACTTCCTCGATCTGATTCAGGAAGGCAACATCGGATTGATGAAGGCGGTGGACAAGTTTGAGTGGCGACGAGGTTACAAATTTTCGACGTATGCGACATGGTGGATTCGCCAGGCGATCACTCGCGCCATCGCTGACCAAGCGCGCACGATCCGCATTCCGGTCCACATGATTGAGACGATCAATAAGCTGATTCGGACTTCAAGAGCACTCGTTCAGGAGTTAGGCCACGAACCTACCAGCGAAGAGATTGCCGGCAAAATGGATATACCGGTCGCAAAAGTGCGAAAGGTGCTCAAAATCGCGCAGGAACCTGTTTCGCTGGAAACGCCGATTGGCGAGGAAGAAGATTCGCATCTCGGGGACTTTATTGAAGACAAGTCAATTCTTAATCCTGCGGATGCGGTCGTTGCTTCCAATTTGCGCGAGATCACCGACGAGGTTCTAGCGACCTTAACTCCACGCGAGGAGAAGGTGATAAAAATGCGCTTCGGTCTCGGTACGACTGGGTCGGAGCACACGCTTGAAGAGGTCGGACAGCACTTCGCCGTCACGCGAGAACGCATTCGCCAGATCGAAGCTAAGGCGCTACGCAAATTGCGTCATCCGTCGCGGTCCCGCAAGCTCAAAGCCTTTCTCGAAAATACCCAGCGATAACAAAAGAAGCGCCGCTGGCGCTTCAGAGGGACGTACGGTTCGGTTCGGCACCTTCTACTTAAAGCTTAGGAATGCGGTGCTTTTGGCGGTGTAATCAAAATTGTATTCGTAGGTGTAACCGGGAAATTCAATCGGCCTGACAAACTGGACGTTGACTTCCATCCTGTTTTCGCGTTGCAGCGGACTAATCGCCGCGTTAGAAGGCACGCCATATTCGGGAGCGCTCTTTATCAATTGGTCGCGCACCCACGATTCCGGATAACCTTGCGTTACCGCGACATCAACATTGTGCTGCATGAGGTCTTTAAACAGGTAAGCCTGGTACGCAACCGGTACGTACATGTAGCCAATGTAGGCTACGAGTCCGATGATGGCCATGACGACAATAAACTTTAGCCGCGCGCTGCCGCGCTGACAGCTATTGTCGTTGAAGTGTCCCATTTCATTCAGTACTTAGCTTGAGATCGCAGCGCTTCTTTAATTGACGTTCGCAATAATTTGGGCGCGATGCTGTCTCCGCCGACGATCCGTGCTTTGCCAATCTGTTCGATCAACACCCAATGCATCTGGCCACTCGCGCGCTTCTTATCAAAAGCGATCTCTTCAACAATTGATTGGATATCAATCCCGTCGGTCGGCGGCAGTGGACCGCAGCTTTGCACGCCTCGACGTAGCAATTCTAACTCCGATTTATCTAGCAAACCTAGATTTTTCGATAATTCACCTGCCGCCAACATGCCGTAACCGACTGCCTCGCCGTGCCGAAATTGCCGGTAGCTCGTTGCTTGCTCCAGCGCATGTGCAACGGTGTGACCGAAGTTAAGGATGCGCCGGGAGCGATGGTCGAAGCGGGTCTCGTTTTCTCTCTCGTCACCTTTCACGATTGAAACTTTGAAAGCGCAATGAGCGGCAATCAGATCTTCAAGTTTTGAATCTGCAATCTCTTTCAGCGGACGGGCAGTCAAGTAATTCAATGTTTGGCTAAAAAGCTTTCGACTTCCTACAGCACCCTGTTTTATGCATTCACACCAACCGGCTGTGAGTTCTCGAGCAGGCAAAGTCTTTAGAGTATCGACGTCAGCGATTACCGCAGCGGGATGATGAAAGGCGCCGATGCGATTTTTGCCGTCGGAAAGGTTAATTCCGACTTTGCCGCCTATCGAAGCGTCTGTCTGAGCGAGTAGCGTCGTGGGAATCTGCACAAATCGGATTCCGCGCAAATATATTGCCGCTGCGAAGCCCGCAAGATCGCCGACGATACCACCGCCGAGTGTGACAATCGCGTCGGATCGTTCAATGCGATTCTCACTTAAGAACCGTAAGCAGCGCTCGAGTGTCGCAAGTGATTTATGTTTCTCCCCAAGGCCGATGAGCGAAATCGTCGTATTAAATCCAGCGCGTTCCAGACTCGCATTCACAATCGCGCCATACAAACCGAAAACGTTCTTGTCAGATATTACGACTAAGCGTCGAGTCGCTTTGCCGATAGCTTGCCGAACTAGATCACCAGATTGTTTTAGAAGATCACGCCCGATATGGATCTCGTATTCGTTGGCTTGCGCGGACAACTCAACTTGTAATCGATGCAATGACAGGCCCCCTCAACGATTGACGCGATTACGCATTCGCATCTGCTGAAAGCGACATCTTAGCACGCAAGTTTTTTTGATTTTTTGTTAGTTCAAAAGCGAATGGGCGCGACAAACGTGGGAGTGCGTCGCGCCCATTCATATTCGTGGTCACTGTCCTCACCCCAGCAACCACTTGAGACGGAGGATCCACCAACCGTCTCTCTTGCCCCACAATATACATCGCAATGCGCATGCCGTGCAAGATTGTGATCTGAAGCGCAACGCGGTTGTTCGATTTGCTAAGTTTCCCGATAATGCTAAGAAAAGTGAAGAAAAATCGGCACCGGTCGAAATCGCTTGACAGTGTAAATGTTGCAAACTGCAAGCGTAAATTCTCTACGATCACGCTAGCAATAACTAACCCAAAACTCGTCGGATTTCAGCCGCGAGTTCATGCGCGAAACTCTCTATTTGCGACTGACTTTCGCCCTCGAGCATGACGCGGGCCAAAGGTTCGGTTCCCGAGTAGCGGAGCAACAGCCTTCCGCTTGATCCTAACAATTTCTCGATTTGTTGGCGGCGTTCAACGAGCGAATTGAATTGCTCAAATGGCAACTTCCGTTTCACCTTGACGTTTACCAACACCTGCGGAAACGTCTTCAATCCATGTGCGAGCTGTCGCACTGATTGCTTTTCTTCAGTCATCGCGCGTAACACACTGAGGGTCGTTATCATTCCGTCACCGGCCAAACTGAGCTTAGGCAGAATGATGTGCCCCGACTGTTCACCACCAAGTGAGGCGCCCGTCCGCAGCAATTCATCGAGCACATATTTGTCGCCGACATCGGTCCTGATGAGTTTGATTCCGCGTGACTGAAGTGCGAGTTCAAGACCGATATTACTCATCACTGTTGCTATGACCGTGTCTGCCTTCAGACGCTGCCGGGTGTGCAAATAGTTGGCAAGCAGCCACAGAGTACCATCGCCGTTGACAACGTCGCCGCGGTCGTCGACGAACAATGCCCGGTCCGCGTCACCATCGAATGCGACGCCCAAATCGGCGCCGCGCTCGACCACCTCACGTTGCAATTGCTCCATGTGAAGCGAGCCACAGTTCAGATTTATGTTGCGGCCGTCAGGTGAGTTATTAATGGCGCTAATTCCTGCGCCGAGTCGAGCAAGTAGTGCCGGTGCCAACGTTGTTGCAGCGCCGTTCGCACAGTCGACGACGATCGACAATCCTTTGAGAGACAAGCCAGCACCGACCTCGTCAGTGAGGAAATTCAAATAACGTTGTTGTAATTGCTCACGTTCAGACGAATCCACATCGTAGCGCGTGCTGTTTGGCGCTTTCTCAGGGCCCTGCGACTGAGAAGAGAAGATGTCTTTCTCAATCAATCGTTCCGTTTGCTCATCAAGTTTTTTGCCTAAAGGTGCAAATAACTTTAGTCCGTTGTCCTGATAAGGATTATGTGAAGCACTGATGACGATGCCTGCGTCGGCGGACAATGCGCGGGCGAGGTAGGCGACCCCGGGGGTCGTAATTACTCCCGCGGACCGCAATTCTGCCCCAGCGCTCGCAACACCTTTAGAGACCTCGCGTTCGATCCAGGCGCCTGATTCGCGCGTGTCTCGGCCAACAACGATTAGCGGCGGGCGGCCTAGTTGTCCGCGCAGATGCTCAGCGAGCGATCGGCCCACCGTTTCCACAGTTGTCGCATCCAGTGGGAACTTACCGGCTTCGCCGCGCATTCCGTCCGTTCCAAACAGTTTCTTCATCAAGTAGTCTTGGCAGGAAATTAGTTAAGGAGGTGCGGCGCTTGTCTATAGACAAGCATGGCTACACGATCTTTAGCGGAAGCAAAAGTGAGATGAACATCGCCGCGCTTCTTTTCCACGATTTCTACGCGGATGTCGACGGCTGGATCGATTAGATCAATTCTGGGATCAGGAATGTTAATAGCGACGTTCGACAAAGCGAAACTTTCTTTTTTGCCGTCGAGTGAGACTGTTTCAGTGGTGGCCTGGCGGAGCGATGCGACCTTGTCTGCGGGCCCACGAACCCTGACCTTTGCAGGATTAACGGAAACAGTTGAAACCTCATAGCCGTCCGCGACCGACCCTTCAAACTTCACCTCGACTGTCAACTGCGTCTCCAATCGTGGTTCGAGTCGCACTGGAATAGTGGCGGGATGAAATCCTTGCAGCGTCACTCCATCGGGCAAGTCCATCTGCACTCGCTCGCGAGATAAACGCACGATTCGTTCGCCGGCTTTCTGATCGCTGATGTCAACGGTCGCAATTAAATCGCGTGGGCCAATTCGATCGAGCTTTGCCGGACTACCGCTCAGTACGACTTCAACAGTGGTTGGCAAATCGTTACTGATCTCAAGGCCCTCGTGTCTCAAAAAATTTAGTTGCACTCCAGATACCCGTAAGGTTACGGGTTTGTTTTGTCCGGTCACGGCTAACCATAGCGCTACAGTAATAAGCAACGCCAAAAGCTTGAGCCCCCAGTCCTGCAAAAACACTCTGCGGAACGCGCGCTCAAACACTGAAGGCGCTTTAGGAATAGTGATTACTTCTTCGTCGTCTGTGTCCTGAAAAGGCATAGCGAATTATGCAACGATGATCACACGGAAGCGATTTGTTCGGTCTCGTCTTCGGCCGGCACGGAGTTTTCGCGGCGTTGATCCTTTGTGCGCTTTGAAGAAACTTCGAGGGCTGCCGAGATCGCAGCGCGCAGTCGTGGCGCATCGAGGCCCCGCTTTATCTCTCCTCGCTGGACGATCGATATCAAACCAGACTCTTCAGAAATGACGACTGCAAGTGCGTCCGTATCTTCTGAGACCCCGAGTGCGGCGCGATGACGCGTGCCCAGATCCCGCGAGAGCCTGGGATTTAACGTCAATGGCAAAAAACAGGAGGCCGCCGCGACTCGATGGCGCCGCACAACTACCGCCCCGTCGTGCAGCGGCGACTCAGGATTAAAAATACTAATCAACAAATCATAGCTGAGTTCAGCGTCGAGTTTTACACCACCATCAATAATATTTTTGAGACCGACGTTGCGCTCAATAACTATCAGCGCGCCCGTCTTCGTCGAGGACAGCGTGGTGGCCGCAAGTATGATTTCATCGTAGACGCCTTCACCGAACTGCCCGCGGTATCGTTGCGTAAATGGCATGCGAAACCGGTTGCCAAATGATATTAGTGCCTGACGAATCTCCGATTGAAACAACACGATAATGGCGACGCCGATATAGAGCAGCGCACCGCGCAGCACAAATTCCAAAGTCGCAAGATCTTCTTTGACGGCGAGCCAGTAGAGGAGGGCAAAAGCACCAATGGCGGCAGCCATGGGCGCGGCGCGGGTACCACGTACCAACTTCAACACTGCATACACAAGCAAAAAGACGAGCACGATGTCCGCGATATTGCGCGGGTCGCCGAGTCTTCTCAGATACTCCGTGTATGGCAGTAGTAAAAGCATCCGCTTGATTTAGGTTTTCGGATTGGTTTTTTGCGATTCAGAAGCAACAATTTATTTTCACCAATCCGGATGCCGAAATTCCTTGTTCCGTCTCAGGCAACGTGTTCAGGTACGAGTTTGTGACGCGAGTCATGACTCTTGCGGGCGGTCTCTAAAAAGATCATGGCCACCTTCGGTTCTGCTTGTTTAATCAATTCTTCTATCTCTTCGTTCGTTTTTTCGATTTCGCTGGTCGTCAACTCGTCGCGCAAATTTAAATGCGCATTGACCAGAATTTGTTTGGGCGCCAAATGCATCGTCAGAATCTCGATCACTTTAACGACGTTCGGATGACTTTGAATTGTCTCTCTCAGTTTACGAACCGTTTTGGCGCTGGCGGCTTCGCCCAATAACAACGCTCGGGAAGTTCGAGCCAAAGCAAACGCAACCACCGCCAGTACGCAGCCAATCAAAATCGATGCTAAGCCGTCCCAGTATGCGCCGCCTGCAGGTCCCGCATGGTGCTCCGTCAGGTACAAACCAACGGCAGCGATGACGATTCCGACCAATGCAGCAGAATCTTCAAAGAGCACTGTTTTGGCGGTCGGATCTTTCGATTCGCCAAGGTAAGCGAAGAATGACAATCCCTCTGCGCGGGCCTCTCGCACTTCCTGGTAGATCGCCAGACTGATTGACGCTGTTTCCAATAAAAAAGAAAAAGCTAAAACCCAATATGCCCACTTCAAATTTTCCGGCGCGTGCGGACTCTTGAGTTTCACTACGCCCTCGTAAATGGCGTAAGTCGAACCAACTCCGAAAATGAAGATCGCAGCTATAAACGACCAGAAAAAGCGTTCTTTCCCATAGCCGAATGGGTGTTTTTTCGATGCCGGCCGGTGATAAAAGCGTAAGCCGAGCAAGAGAAAGATTTGATTGGTCGTGTCCGCAACCGAGTGCAGCGCCTCGGCCATCATCCCGGAAGAACCGGTGATGAACGCCGCCATCAGCTTAAGAACCGCAATCAGCGCGTTTGCAAAGAGCGCCCCTACGACTGCCAGCATTAATGAATCCTTCAGTCAGGAATTGCCTTCAGCAATTAAATGAAGCCCGTTGGATTATCGCGGAAAATCCGGGGCGTGGCAATGGCGTTTCGGTTACGAATTCATGCCGAGTTGAGTAGACACTTTGTAAGACCAGCGTTAGGTATTGCGCGACTTCGCGCGAGAGCGTCGAGTAATTTTTCCGCTTTGCAGAAAACCTACGAGCTGACCTTGTTGATCGATTACGACGAGGGAACCAACGCCATTCGCTTTCATCAATTCGGTCGCTGACTCGAGTGTGACGGCGGTATGGACGAAGAGCTGCGAATTTATGGTTCGCATCATATTCTTCACCTGAGTTGTGCGCCATTGTTCGCGCGGCAAGGGTTTTAAGTCTTCTAGTGCGAGAATGCCGTGGGCGCGACCATTTAGCGCAACCGGAAAACTGGTCTGACGATGTAGCGGCAAGACTTCGTCGATCAATTTTGTGATTGTCATAGCGGGATCGAGCGCCACGGGTGGCGACATTACATCGCCGGCGGTGAGTAACCGTGCATGATGCGCGCTCTTGACTACGCGTGCCGCGGTGTCGAGCAGGAACAGTCCGACCAGGATGGACCAGCCACCCATGAAGTACGGTTGAGAAGGCCGCCAACTGGGCGCGATAACAATGTAGATGCCAAACAGAATCAGCGTTGCGCCAATCAGAATGCCGCAAATACCAGCGAGCCGCGTGGCCTCTTTAATGTCCCCGGTGCGCCGCCAAAGTAAGGCGCGCAAAACCCGTCCGCCGTCCAACGGGTAACCCGGAAAAAGATTGAACACTGCCAACAAAAGATTGCCCCAGGCGATCAAAAAGAAAACCACCACGGTGGCATTGTAGTTTCCCAGCGCTGCAACTTTTGTTGCCGCGAAAGCTAACATCGCGAAAATAAAACTGGCAGCAGGGCCAGCCATTGCGATTCGAAACTCCGCGCGCGGATTTTGTGGTTCTGTCTTAAGTCGTGCCATTCCGCCAAACGGATGCAAGACGATTTCTTCAATCTCCATGCCTTCAGCGCGGGCCATCAACGCGTGTGAAAGTTCGTGTCCGAATACCGATAGAAATAAACCGGCCGTCGAGATCAAGCCAAGTAACCAGGCGCTCACCGGATTCAGCGGCGGCAGGCGAACATTACCAAGCAGGATCACGTGACTTTGCAGGTTGCCGGCGATGAGCCAGATGCTGAGCGCAACGACAGCGAACCAGCGATAGTCGATGCGCACTGGAATGCCGTAAATGCGAGCGATAGTGATGCGGCGCGTAAATAACTGGCCGATGGGCATAGCAGATGGATCAGAATGCGCCGCTGGCTTTTTGCCAGTCGACTTCCCAAAGAACGACAGGTTGCTGCCGGTTCTTTACGCTGATGGGTTCGCGAGGTTTTAACTTGTAGCGGCTGCGCGCAGCTTTGGCGGTGGCGTCGCTAACGAGAATCTCTCCGCCTTTTGCATTCGATTCGAGGCGAGATGCGGTGTTGACGGTGTCACCGATGGCCGTGTATTCGGATCGCCGTTCAGACCCGATGTAACCGACGGTCACTTCGCCCGTGTGAAGACCGATGCCCACGCCAATCTCCAGAAAGCCTTCCTGTCGCAGCTCCATATTGATTCCGAGAATGCGACGCTGCATTGCGACCGCGGCATTCAAAGCATTCGACGCATCATCCGGAGTCGTGGTCGGCGCGCCGAAGAGCGCCATCAAACCATCGCCGAGATATTTGTCGAGTGTACCGCCGTGCGCAAAGATAATGTCCGTCATCGCGGAAAAATACCGGTTGAGCAAGCCCACGATTTTCTCCGGAGGTGCGTGTTCAGAAATGCGAGTGAACCCGCGAATGTCGGCGAACAGGATGGTGATGGTTTGATTAACACCGCCGAGTTTGAACGACTCGGGATTTTCCAACATCTGCTTCACGACGTATTCGGGAAGGAACCGGCTGTAGTTCGCGCGAGCAACCTCTTCTCGGGCCAGTCGTTCGTGAGCCCGAGCGTTCTCAACTGCAATCGCTGTCTGGGCCGCGACTGCGCTGATTAATTCCAAATCGTCTGGTTTGAAAGCGGCGAAAGGGTCAAGCCGATCAGCATAGATTGCCCCGTGCACGCGTGATTCGCCAACCAGCGGCGCACAAATCGTCGAACGAACACCTTGCGAGACGATCGAATCGACGCCTGCAAATTGTTCATCAGCCGCAGCGTCCTGCGATAGCAACGCCACTCGGTCTTTCATTACTTTGCGCGTGATGGTGCGTCCAATCGTCAGCTTGCGCGCGTGATTGTTCAAACTCTCGTCGCGTGCACGGGTCGCAATTGGATTAAGCACTACGTCTTCAGGGTTCTGCTTGCCGTCTCCTTCGGCTAGCAGCGCGACGACGCGATCGGCTGGCGTTGACCGAAAAATAATGTCAGTTGCTTTTGCAAAAATTGCATCAAGGTCGAATACGGAGCCCAACGTCTTACTCATTTCATAAAGCGCGGTCAAAATGTTCGCCTTACGCTGTAAAGCTTCGAGCACTTTGTCGCGCGCGGGCGACGCGGCGGCGGTCGGCGGCACTTCCGTCTTTCCGTGAAGCACGGTCGACATCACATCATTTGCCGAAATCAATAATTGAGTATGGCCCAGAGGCTTATCGTCGTATCGAACATCGGTCGTACGTTCTTCAACCGGCTGTTCAAAACGCAACGTGCTGGCGCCAATCGTTATGCGATCGCCGTTGCGCAGCACATGCTCCAACTGTGGACCACCGTTAATGAAGACTTTGTTCGCGCTGCGACGCAATTGACCGTTGATTGTGGCGCCATCTATCACCGTGAACGATCCGTCGTCACCCGACTTGATGTGGGCGTGGTAGCGCGACGCGCGCGGATCGTCGAGAACGATCGTGTTGTCGGGCGCGCGTCCGATTGAACATACAGACATTGGCACAAAGTCGTACTGCCACTGCCTGCCGCTTGCGTCCGTGATTTTCAGGAATGCCATGACGAGTGAAACTAAACTCTGGAAGAAATCCGGCGATGCGATCTACCGATCAACCTGCGACTGCGGGAGCTGAAGGTGCTGAATCGGCAGCCGATCCTAGCAGCATGACTTAGTTGTGACAACTACGGCGCTTTACTTGCAGACAGTTGAGTGCCCCGTGGAGTATCATTCGAGC
>DATENN010000470.1:0-11589 GCA_035275045.1 Pyrinomonadaceae bacterium | reverse complement strand
CTGCACAATCTGCCAACCAAATTTCAAAGCCTGAGATTGGGGCCAGAGTGAACCCGGCGCCGCCTGCAAGTGTCTTGCCGGCTGTGGATGGGAGCGCGGTCGCGAATTCCGGCGACCCTTCGGTTGAAGCGTCAACCGCGCCCGAACCTCCGCTCAGAATTGAACGGCTGAGTCTGGCTGGAGGAGCGGAGCTGCTCACAATTTTTGGACGGCTGGAGGGAATGCGGGCCGATGGTCCGGATTCGCCCGAAGTGCCGCTGCTGGGCGTGGTGCGCGACACCCTGGGAGACGACAATCCGGAAAACGATCGGCTGCGCTATGTGTGGATGCTGACTTACACGAAGCCGACGCTGAGGAAACGCATCGCGGCCGCGATTCCCTTCCTTTACCAACCGGTCGGCAACAAGCGAAAGGCATCCAGCGGCCCGCCAGCGCCAATCCTGGATCTTGCCAACGCGCGACGTGAAACGTGGAACCGATTTTTCTGGTACGGACTCCAGCACGCTTTCTTCGATACCTATGGTCTGCCTTTGAAAGCGTCGAGCCGCACGTATCGCCAAAACCAGATGGATTATCGGAGCGCGCATGTCACGGAGGCGCTGGCCATTCTCGGCAATTACCAAAACCTGCAACAGCGGGCAAAGGTCGAGAGCGATTTTTTGGTTAAGGATGACAGCGCGCAGCCGCAACTAATCGCGACCTCGCTCAACGGGAACAACTCGCCGGGAGCGGTGGAACTGAAGCCTGGATTTACGATTGGTGAAATGCTCGAGTTGCGCGCCCGCCTCCTGCTATCCGGAAAATTCTTTGGCGGGCTGTTCGGGCCGGACAAGTATTCCGACACTGTCAGAAAGTATTCGACCAAGTCTCTCGATCGCAGTGGTCACAATTGGGAGTTGCTGCGCCAACAGGCCGAAGCTGATGGACTTTATTTCGAGCCGCTGACCATGCCCGACGGCACTGCGACGCATGCGATGCTCTGGATTGCGAAGAGCGATTTGGCGGAACAGGGAAATCGGCGCTTCAGCGGAAGGTTCTTCAATATCAAGAACCCATGGACGGACTCTCGTTTGAAAGAGTGGACGGGCTACTCGGAAACTCGGTTCTTCGATGAGCAGAACCGGCAGGTGTCGAAGAGCGAGGAAGGCGTGCGCCGCCGCGAGATGATTCCCCTGGCAGTTTACGGGCTGAATCACCCCAAGATTCCGGCGCTGCTGATCGACTTTCGCAACGGATTCAACCCCAAGAAGCGCGAGATGTCGGGGCGCCTATTCAGCGATGTCGCCAAGAACATTCTTTCGCTTTCGAGTTTCGGCAACATTCCTTATCTCGCCGGCCGCAAAGCTTATGGTTTCTTGACCGGCCGTCGCGGCATGGACGTCAACCAGCCTTCGCGGGTGCGCAGTTATTCCGAGTTGAAATTATTACTCGCTTTCAATTCGTCAATCGATCCGGCACTACGAAGCGAACTGGAGCGCCGCCTGGAAAACGTCTCGCTCAATCCACTGTCGAACGATACCGACAGCGAGATCAAGCTGGCGCGGCAACAGTACGACGCGCTCCTCAGTTTCGCGAGACGCGACGACGGACTCCCGGCCAAAATTGAACGCGACCGCCGCGAAGAGATGGTCCCGCTGGTGCATGGCCCGTTCGCCCAATTCATGATCGGGTTGGGCAACGTGCTTACGTTCGGACGCTATGTCCACCGCGAAAACGCAACTCCGGAATTGACTGAAAGAATGGAAGTGGCGCGGCGTATCAAGCATCACACCCAGTTTCTTCGGGAAGTGGCAAAGTCTTCGCCCCAGATCGAAGTCGTGTGGAACATGACTGAGGTTCGCTCCTCTCTGCGGTTCTTGGCTGACCGGGCTACGGCCGCGAATGGCTCGTCGGCTCGCGCTGCGGCGCTTGTCTTTGAACATACTAACGAAACTGAAACGCGCGTGTTGTGCCTGGATGTTTTGTCGCGCATTAACGACAAGACTGCCCGCAAAGAAATGCTCCGTATTTTCCGCGATCAGCAGCCGCAATCTGAATGGCGCAGCACGGTGGCCGCCCGTCTCCGCAAGGCCGTTTACGACGATGTGCGCATGAAACCCGCCGAGGCGAGGTCAGTTCTGACGGAGGTTGGCCAGCCGTAGTGTTTCTCTATCGACATTTCGCGGCCGCGGCGCGAAAAGCAAAATTGGTTTTGTGGCTTGGCGCGATTGCAATCCTTCTCCTGCTTTTCCTAACCACAGCCCAGGCGCAGGCCAAGCGGGTCATCGTGCTCAAGGTCGACGGCCTCCCTTTTGCGACCCTCGATCGGTTTGTCAGCGAGCGCGATCTACAGACCGGGAAAAGCCGGTTGCCGTGGATCAATCACATCTTTTATGAAAACGGCACGCGCCTGACCAATTTTTATGTGCGCGGCATGAGCCTGTCAGGGCCTTCCTGGTCTCTGGTTGATACCGGGCAGCACCTGCAAATAAAAGGCAATGTCGAATTCGATCGCGACATCCTGCACACGTATGACTACCTGAACTTCACGCCGTTCTATTTCAAGCAATTCTATCGCGGCAATACAGACATGCCGGGGACTGAAGTCATCGACTCACTGGGCCTGCGTCTGTTGATGGATGCATACGATAACTACGAACGGCTTCCGGGTTTTCAGCTTTATGGACGTGGAGCGCGGATGGAAACCTTGCAGCGCGCGGGCGAGGCGCAATTCCTGAAGAACCCAATCAAGCTGGCCGAAGAGTTTGTGGTCGGGCTGGATTTGCGCGGGGCGGTTGTCGCGCAGTACCAGCGTGAGCTGATCGAAAAGATCGGCGATCCGAAGGTGCGTTATCTTGACATGTTCGACATGTCATTTGATCACACAGCCCATCACACCAACGACACTCAATCGCATCTGGAAACGATGCGCGCACTCGATACGTTGCTCGGGCGAATCTGGACGGCGATTCAGAAAAGCCCGTCAGCGTCAGAAACGATGCTGGTGGTAGTGTCGGACCATGGTTTCAATACCGATAACCGCGTGCTCAGCCAGGGCTTTAATCTGGTGAAGTTGTTGGGCGGCCGCGAAGGTGGCGGCCACCACGTCATCACCAAGCGCCGGCTGCTGCTGGATTATTCAATCAAAGGCATCAATCCATTCGTGCCTCCAATCGTCACAACCACTTCTCAGACTTACTATCTTAAAGGCCAGAGCACGGAATATCCGACGGCGATGCTGGACTTTGACGGCAACGAGCGCGCGGGCCTGCACCTTCGTAATTCGGATTTCAATCAGCTTCACATCCTGCTTCAGCAACTGCAGCGCAAAGATTTGTCGGCTGAGATGCGCCGCGCAGTTAGCGATGCCTTCTTTACCGTCATCGCGCGCGATCGCAAGGCGTGGCTGCCCAGTCTCGATGAGTTCGATGTTGAGTTGGCAGGGCTGCGCCGCGCGATTGAAAAGCAGAACGCGCTCTGCCTGGCACAGCCGAAGAAATTCACTCCTGAAGAACGCAGCGTCGGTCGCGATGATGAAGCCCGGCGTGTCTGCCTGGTAGCGTTGCAATGGACCGAGATGGAGGCACGCTATTCAGCCTACATCGCTATGATCAGAAAGCTGCTGGCCCTTCATCCCGAAACGTTTCAGCCGCTGAACTTCAAAATCGAGACGTTAATTCCCCGCAACTCGATGGGTCCGCGCAATACGGTTTACGACCTGCAAAACTATGTCGTGGGCCTCGGCCGCGAAGGACTGGTGATGCGTAGCGATGGAACGCTGGACGTCGAACGCAGCTTCGTGCGGATCAATTATTTTGACTACCTTAAGAAGCAAGCGGTGCGAAACAACGTACAGCCCGGCGTCTCGAACCAGCCAATCGATTTTGTGGCCACGCGAATTCCGCGCGATTTGATTGCGCCGCTGCTGCCGGCTGATTTGCAGCCGGACGATGATGCGGTCTGGTTATACGGCGGTCCTGATCGGCAGGCATTGCTCCTGGCGCGCGGCGAAAGCGCAGGCGAGCTTACGATGCGTTATTTACCAATTGCCAATCTGACTCAGGACAGGCAGGGCGCGCTTTATTTTGATCGAATCGATTGGCAACCGAACCTGCCTTTACGCATTCTTGAAGACGCGCGTCTGGATGTCCCCGGTAACGATCGCACCGGCTGGCTAAATAACTGGCACACAGACCTGCAGTGGTTGCGTGCGCTGCACAAGACGCAATACTCTAACGGCCTAATTGGCTTGCACGAGCAATTCACGCAGTTTGTCGCGCCCGCTACTGACGCTAATGCTCCCGGCCTGACCGAGGACGAGCGTCTGGTGCGGAAGTTTCGTTTCAGGCAGCGCCGGCTAGCGGAAACGGACTTGCAGATAAATGCCAACGACCATTGGAACTTTGATGTGCGCGGTTTCAATCCGGGCGGCAATCACGGATCGTTCTTTCGCATCTCGACGCACTCGACCCTGATGTTCGCGGGCGGCGAGCGCACGGGTATTCCGCGCGGGCTCGCGATCAGCGAACCCTATGACAGCCTTAGCGTCGCGCCGACCATACTGGCGCTGAGCGGAAACCTGCAGCATGACAATCAGCCAACTCCGAATTTGTCGAAGCGCGGTTTCGTAAAGTTTCCCGGCCGCGTGATTACCGAAGTCGCCGGCAAAGAGTTCGGAAAACTAAATGGAGGCGTGCCCGCGCAATGATTGACTCCCTCTCCCCTTGGGAGAGGGCTAACAAGCTAGTTGCTTAATGAAATGACTGACGCACATTCATCAACAAAGCCGTCGCGCGGAAAGCGTTCGATTGCCTGGGCCCAGGCAGTGGCGTTCCTGCTCGGCGCCCTGCTGTTGTGGTATGTGGTGCGCAAAGTCGGCGTGCAGTCAATATTCACCGCGCTGAGCCGCGTCGGCTTTGGCTTCTTTATCGTGGTCGCCCTCAATGGCCTGCGACATGTGCTGCGCACGATCTCAATGAGCATTTCAGTTCCGCCTGAGCATCGGCGCTTCACTTTCATGCAGGCGTTTGCTGCCCGGCTGGGCGGCGAATCGATGAGCTTTCTTACCTTTGCCGGGCCCTTGCTCGGCGAGCCGACCAAGATCGCCTTGCTGAGAAAGCGCGTGCCGCTGGTTCACGGCGTACCCGCGCTGGTCGTCGATAATTTGCTTTACAACCTCTCCGTAGTGCTGATGATTTTCGGCGGCGCGACCCTGATGTTGTTCGCCTATGCCGTGCCGCCGGTAGCGCGTGAAGTTCTGATTACCATTGCCTCGATCGCGTTTCTGGGACTGGTGGCCGCCGCGCTGGCTACACGCAAGCGAGCCACGCTGATCACCGCGCTGATCGACACGCTCGCGCGGAAAGGCTTTCGGCCAAAGTTCCTGCGGACGCGACGCCATCACATTTATCGTGTCGAGCTGACCGTCTATGCATTTTTCAAGCGCCGACGCACCGCTTTCTTCTCGATGATCGGGCTGGACATTGCCTCACACGTCACCAGCGTCGTCGAGGTTTACATCACGCTGCGCCTGCTCGGATTCTCGGCGAGCATGGGTGCGGCTTACATCATCGAATCACTGACCAAAGTCATTAACTTTGCGTTTGGCTTTGTGCCCGGCACGATCGGTGTCTACGAGACAGGCAACGGAATCATTCTGCGCACGCTCGGTTACACGACGGCGATTGGGCTCGCACTGGCCATTGTTCGCAAAGCGGCAATTATCTTTTGGACGGTGATGGGAGTTCTGGTGCTTACCTCGCGCGCGGTACCAAACGCCTGGGCCAGTTTGCTGCACCGCAGTCCGCGGCTGCAGAAATTAACCGACAGCCTCGTCCTTTCGAACATCGCGCATCGCCCGGCGCGCACCGCGGTCAGCATCGCCGGCATTGCCCTGGGCGTCTTGCTGGTGGTTTTTACTGTCGGCTTGGCGCACGGCCTGTTGCGTGAACGCGGACGGCGCGAAGCCAACATCGGCGCCGAGATCCTGCTTCGACCGCAGGGCACGGTGGGCCTGAGCGGCGCGCAACCTTTCTTTGTGCCGGTAGCTCATGCGACTGAACTGGCGCAGATCGACGGCGTGCGCGCAGCCGTGCCGATCGGCCAGAACCTCGACAAGAGTGACAGCGGCTTCGGGTCACGTTTGATCGAGGGGATTCCATTTGATCAATACGCGGCTCTTGCCAACCTGAGAATTATTGAAGGCAGGAAGCTCGACAAGGGTGATGAAGTAATTATCGACGCTAGTTGGAAGGCTGAGCGGCAGGTCGAGGTCGGTTCCACGATCGTGATTTACGAGCGCCCGTTTCAGATTGTCGGCGTTTATCAACCTCCGGGTGGCGGTCGCTTAAAAATCCCGCTGTCAACAATGCAGGATCAGGTGGGCAGCGAGAATCGTTGTAACGCAATCCTGATCGCCTGCACCGATCCGGCCCAGCAGGAGCTGGTGGCGCAACGCATCAGGGAAAAATTTCCCGATGATCAAATCATTTTCACGCGCGACTTGCCTGAGATTTACATGTCCAGTGTGCCGGCGCTGAATGTTTTTTTGAAAGTAGTAATCGCGGTCGCCGCCATCATCAGCACCCTCGTGATTCTGCTGGCGATGTATACGACCGTATCTGAGCGCACGCGGCAAATCGGCATTCTGAAATCACTGGGTATGTCCAAGGCGTCAATAGCCTGGGTGATTGAGCAGGAAGCAATTCTCGTCAGCGTGCTGGGAGTTTTCATCGGTGTAGTCCTGATGCTACTCGTGCGCATGACCGTAATGCGCTCGACCTCTCTGATTGTGGATGTCGAGTGGAAGTGGATCGCGATTTCCCTGGTGGTCGGCTTGATCGGCGGATCGATTGGCGCTCTCTATCCCGCTCTGCGCGCCGCGCGCCAGGATGCAGTCGAAGCGTTGAGCTACGAGTGATCCTGTCAGAACCGGGAGCGGACCGGGGTTCCCACGCGGGCCAGTCCGCGTGGGGTGGTGGATGCGACCCGATCGTAGAGTCGACTTGGAATGTGAGGTCAGTACCGTCCGCGGTAGCGGATGGATGCAACTCGCAACTTGGAATGTGAGTCAGTACCATCCGCGGTAGCGGATGGGTTAAGTATCTATTTGGTCGAGAGTAACTTCCAGTTATCAAGCGGGCTTCTCACACCCCTCCCGCCTTTATTCAAAACATGCGTGTAGATCATCGTGGTGCGCACATCCTTGTGGCCTAATAGTTCCTGCACCGTGCGAATATCGTAGCCATCCTCGAGCAAGTGCGTGGCAAAGCTGTGACGAAAAGAGTGGCAGCTTCCATTCTTGCGCACACCGGCGGTGCGCAGGGCGGACTTCACTGCGCGTTGCACAGTCTGTTCCGACAGATGATGGCGCCCGGTTCTTCCTGATCGAGGATCGATTGAGAGCTTCTCTGCGGGAAACACGTATTGCCAGGCGAAATCCGTGGCCGCATTCGGATACTTTCGTTCCAGCGCATACGGCAAATGCACGGCCCCATGACCGCAACGCAAATCATGCTTGTGGACTTTCTGTACCCCTTCAATCTGCAACATCAAGCGCGGCTTCACCACCCGTGGCAGCATCGTCACGCGATCCTTTTCGCCTTTGCCGTCTCTGACAGTGATCTCGTCTCTCGAGAAATCAAGGTCCTTCACGCGCAAACGCACCGCCTCCATGAGCCGCAGGCCTGAGCCATACAAGAGGGTAGCGATCAAACGGCGAGCCCCAGTCAGTTTCGCCAGCACCGCCGCAGATTCTTCTTTGGTAAAGACAACTGGCAGCCGCCGCGAATGTCGCGCGCGCTCCACCCCACTGATGTCCAGGTCAGTGACTTGAAGAACTTGTTTGTAGAGAAACAGCAGCGCATTGAATGCCTGATTTTGGGTGGAAGCAGAGACGTGGTCATTCACTGCGAGGTGAGTGAGAAAAGCGCGTACCGCTTCAGCATCCAGATCGCGCGGGTGCTGCTTGCCGTGAAACAGGATGTATCGCTTAATCCAATTGCGGTAAGTTTCCTCGGTTCGCAAGCTGAGGTGTCTGAACCGAGCGATGTCGCGCACCTGTTCGAGCAGCTTTTTTCGTCTCATCAGTGACGAATATTACCCTGTTCCAGGTAATATTTGACCTTCGATAAGTCTCGGCGTGGCCAAACTATTTGTTTGATTTGAGAAACGGGTTTTAGCAAATATTAGGCATGCCAGATTGAGGTTTCGTATGATGTCATATTACGAGATTGAGAGTATTATCATTCACAAATAATGCCGTCATGCCGGTAATATTGTGCATGACGCATAATTAATAGTTCGACGGTTTGTCGCAGCTCACAGACTAGTGCCAACATGGGAACAGCTGGCCTCGATTTGAGTCTCCTGACCAAACTCTTGCGGCGCAAGAAGATCGATTGCACACTTCTGCAAGATGACGTTGCGCAAGACCATTGTCTGCTTAGACTAACTGGGCCAGGCCCATCGAAGCGCGTAGTATTGATCGAATACATTAATCAGGGGTTTGAACCACGAGTTACGCTGGCAAAAATGAAACTGCTTGATGCGCCAAATGGCGAGGGCTCAGGCGCGAGGTTCTCGATCCCTGAGGAATCAATTAGACTTCGCGGCGCACGAAAGGGTGATCCTCAAAAAATCGTCGACTTCGTGGAACCACTATTTGCGAAGTGATTTTGTTTGGGAGGGCCGTCGAACAAATTGTTGGACGCGAGCGGCGGGAGCGAGAAGTCATTGCCGATTTCCAATTGGCGATTGTCGATTTGAATTCGCGCCGCCGCGTCAACTCTGTCGTTATGCGTCTCTCTACATATGTCCAAAGATAACCGTTTCGAAGCGTTTCCTGGCGCCGAATTCCTGCGATACGACGAAGTCTTGGACTTTCGCCAATCGTTAAATGCCGAAACTGATCGCGGCTGCGCGCTCATGGCCGCCGCGTATCTCGATGCGGAGCTAGAGAAACTGTTGCGCAAGTACTTGGTTGACAACGACTCGGTTCAGAATGAAATCTTGAGACAATCCGGACCCCTTGGCCCATTCTCAACGCGCATCGATATGGCTTACTTACTTGGTCTGATCGGTCCCAAGGCGCGCCGAGACTTACACTTGATTCGCAAAATTCGCAATCAATTTGGCCATCGTGCAACGCCGCTCGATTTCGACGAAGCGGCTCTAGCCTCGCGTTGTAGTAAGCTCTATCATGACGTTTTTGAAAATACGGTCTCGCCGCGAAGGAAATTCATTCGTGCGGCTCTTGGAGTCTTGGGTATCATTCATGCGAATCTTCATTCGATTGAACCGTTGAAAGAGGACGCGGATGTTTCGCTAGACAACGCGAAGGTGAATCTCAAGAAACTTCTGAACAAACTTGAGCTCAACGACGACGCATAACAAATCGTTGGACGCGAGCGGCGGGAGCGTGTTTCGCATCATAATTGGTTCGGCGATGCTTGAATTGATTCGCGCCGCCGCGTCAACTCAGACGTTGGGCAACCTTCCATCTCCATGATGAGAGTCTTTATATCGCTAATCGCCAGCAGTTCGATTGTTTTGGGCACACCTATCGCTGCGGCACTTGTGCTCTATCGCGATTCTGAGGCTATCCTTCCGTTGCTTTTGTATTGGCCCTGGTTAATCACAGACGCATTTGGAATCGGGCGGAATTGCGGCACCGCTGATGATCTCGCGGACAAATTTGCGTGCATTCGCACGGCTCTTATAATCGACCTCGTTGTTTATCCAACGATTATCTTTATTCTGGCGTATCTTATTCATCGCACCTTGTCACGGCGGTTGCCCAACAAATCGTTGGACGCGAGCGGAACCAGCGGGCTTGTCATCGACAACTTGTCCGTAACGCGGTTGTTTCCCGCCGCGTCAACTCCGCCGTTATGCGCTAATCGCTTCCATTGAACAATCGTTGTGAAACGCTGTTCCATTTGCAATCGAACATACTCGGACGATTCAATGCGTTTCTGTCTCGACGATGGTACTGCCCTCCGACCGGTTCACGATGTCGATGAAACATTGATAATTCCCGCGACTCCCGCTTCGGCTCAAAAACTGACTTCGAAACCAGTCGTTCGCTTCCTCATCTTTTGCGCCATTGCGCTTCCGATTGTCGGATTTGCCCTTTGGTCCATCGGTCCTGGGACTGCGCCATCTAGTGGACCCCCAGCTTCGTCATCATCACAATTTACCGCCGGGCAACCTCGTGGCATTTGGACCGGGCAGTCGCGAACCGTCGATCAGGGCGTTGTCCGTAACTCGTCAATTACCGTTGATTTCGACCAACATATCGCTTCCGATGGTGAGTGCCCGGAAAACCGGGGACGTCTTATCAGCGTTGACGCTGACACAATCACGATTGAATGGGGTCAATGCGGTCGCGAAGTCGTAAAATGCTCAATGCTTGGCGCGAATCTTTCTGCGGAAGGTGCAACCGTTGACATCGCTGGCAACAGGAGCAACAAACGAACGTGGACGCTTACTCAACAACGCGCATAACAAATCGTTGGACGCGAGCGGCGGGAGCGTGATTCGCAACTTGATTGGTCCGGCGATGCTTGAATGAAATCGCGCCGCCGCGTCAACTCGACCGTTATGCGTATGCTCTCAATGACATCGAGAGTTCTGTTTGCCGCCGCCCTCATTGTGTTTTGCGCACAGGCGGGTGCCGCGCCATCGGATTGCCCGAAAATTACTGTCACGTGCCCTGACTACAAAGGCCCGATCGAGTTCAGTGCCACGGTCTCGCCCGACAATCCAGACGTGAAACTTACTTTTCAGTGGACCGTGTCACGCGGGGAAATAAAATCGGGCCAGGGTACGCCCAAAATCATCGTTGACGCCGAACGCAACGGGAAAAGTCTCGGCGCGTCTGTCGAAGTTTCGGGGTTGCCAGCAAACTGTGCTAACAAAGCTTCGTGCTGGGTGTCACACTTTTGATCCTGACGGCATACGCATAACAAATCGTTGGACGCGAGCGGCGGGAGCGTGTGTCGCATCAAACGTGTTGCGGCGAAGGTGGCGCGAATTCGCGCCGCCGCGTCAACTCCAGCGTTCGATGCTTTGTTAGAAGCGTTAAATGTTTCCTCTCAGTCATTCTCGTGAGTTTAGACGCAGCAAAATGAGCGTGTCAGATCCGGAAAGTTACACTCCCGAATTCTTTTCCCGCGCAGCCCGCGCGTTGGACGCGTGGCACGCGCGTAACATCACGATCGCTGCGAACCGCATTTCTTTTACTGGTGGAATTTTCCGTTTGGTTACAAACCTGAATCCTTTGGTTCCTATTAGTTCTGGACACATTGAGATAACCCAAACCGACGATGAATTTGTCGTCTTCTACGAGATTAGCTTTGCAGAGATGCTGGTCATCGACTCGGTCATGTTCCTTTTATTTGCGGGCTACATTTTGTTTTCGCCAAACGCTCCTGCCATGCCGGTAGGTGCTCTCGTAATCTTCTCAGTGTTGGGGTGGCTGTTTTTATTCGGCCTTAATTGGCTCCTTGGCGTTGTGCAATTCTCGTCGCTGGTGAAGAGTATGGTGCGGGGTGGTGAACGCATCGAACAAATCGTTGGACGCGAGCGGCGATAGCGTGTTTCGCATCA
>DATENN010000469.1:0-2427 GCA_035275045.1 Pyrinomonadaceae bacterium | reverse complement strand
GGACGGCAGAACCGTGCGTTTCTATGATGACGTGCTGCATGGAAAAGTCGTTGTGATCGACGTCTTCTTCTCAACTTGCCAGGGCATCTGCATGCCGATGAACCGGACCGTTAAAAAAGTTGCTGACTTACTTGGAGAGAGAGTCGGCCGCGACGTGTTCCTGGTTTCGATCACGGTCGATCCCGAAATGGACTCTACGGCGGTGTTGAAAAAATACGCGACTGCGCTAAATGCGCCCGCCGGTTGGATGTTCCTGACCGGCTCAAAAGAAAATGTCGAGCTGGTCTTAAAGAAACTTGGCCAGTATGTGGCGGACAAAAATGATCATTCAAGCGTACTGATCATTGGCAATGAAACCACCGGACTATGGAAGAAGGCGTACGGCTTGGCGTCCGCCTCCGAGTTGGTAAAAGTTATCGAGTCGGTAATCGACGACAAAGCGCCCTAAAGCTTAATGCTGAAAATCATCAACGTAGTCGGGGCGCGACCGAATTTCATGAAGGCCGCGCCGCTGGTCCAGAAAATGAAGCGGCGTGAACGAGAGTTTACGCCGCTTCTGGTTCATACGGGCCAGCACTATGACACTGAAATGTCCGACGCGTTTTTTCGCGACCTTGGCCTGCCGTCTCCTGACGTTCATTTGGGAGTCGGTTCGGCGCCTCGCGATCAGCAACTGTCAGCGATAGAGGAACGGTTTGGGTCAGTGATCGAAGAAGAAGCGCCGGACTGGGTTGTTGTCGTTGGCGATGTAAATTCGACGCTCGCGTGTGCGCGCGCGGCAAAAAAGCTGGGAGTGAAAGTCGCGCACGTTGAAGCGGGTTTGCGCAGTTTTGATCCAACGATGCCCGAAGAAGCCAATCGTGTCGAGACGGATCGAATTGCGGACTTGTTGTTTACTCCATCCGCGGACGCCAATCAAAACTTGCTCGCCGAAAACATCAGTCGTGATCGAATTCGCCTGGTTGGCAACATCATGATCGACTCGTTGTATCACCACCTGGAACAATCAAAAAATTCCGGCATCAAAACGCATTTGGGACTAGCCGATAAGGATTATGCAGTTCTCACGTTGCACCGGCCGGCAAACGTTGACGACCAGATGGCACTTGCGCGCATTCTGGAGGCTGTTTCGGAAATCGCTAAGCAAATTCCCATCATTTTCCCAGCCCACCCGCGAACCAAAAAAAATATCGAGCAATTTAGGCTTACGAAACGGCTGCAAAAAATATCAGGACTGCGAGTAATCGAGCCGCTCGGATATTTGGATTTTCTCAACCTATACAGCGGCGCTCGTCTGGTTCTGACTGATTCAGGTGGAATTCAGGAAGAAACCACGGTCCTGGGAATTCCTTGTTTGACGCTGCGTGAAAATACGGAAAGGCCAATAACGATTTCGCAGGGGACCAACAAGTTGGTGGGCTCGGATACTGAGAAGATCGTGCGTGAAGCGCGCGCCACGCTTGGTTCGCGCTCTACAGCACCTGTGATTCCGCTGTGGGACGGGCACACGGCTGAAAGAATTGTTGACGCGCTTGCTGAATGACCGGTTAGCTTTCTTGCCAGGCCGCGACGCATTCGCCGAGTGTTTGCTCGAGTGATCGCGGTTTCCACGCGGGCAATAGATTCTGCACTTGAGAAATATCAGCCTGCCATCGTTCGGGATCACCGGCGCGTCTCAGTCCGCGACAGGCAATCTCTTTTTGCGGCGCGACCAATTTGCCAATTTGTTTGGCCAGATCCAGAACGGGTGTCTCCACTCCACTCGCCACGTTCACAACGCGGCAGCCCGGCGACGGCAGAATCGATTCCTGATTTTCAATTAGTTGAACCAAGGCGTCGGCCAGATCGGTAATCGATAAGTAGTCGCGAGTCTCGGCGCCTGAACCTTGCAACCACACCACCTCATCCGGTCCTGCAAACTGTTTATATAATTCCCACGGCAGCAGTCTTCGCTGCCCCGGTCCAAAAACAGAGAAGAGCCGGCAAACGACAACGCGCTGTGCAAAGCAGTCGGCATACTCTCGCGCTAATAACTCGCAGGCTGCTTTGTGAAAGCCATAAGGGGAAATCGGATTGACGGGCGCGTCCTCAGAAACCGGCAACGATCCTGGTTGTCCATAAACGGCGCCACTCGAGGGAAACAACAAAAGTGGTTGCGACGAGCTGCGCCGTACTGCGTTCAACACATTGGCCCAACTAAGCAGGGACGCCCTTAAGTCATCGATCGGCGCACTAAATGAAGCTCCGACCGACGCGGTGCCGGCCGCGTGAACAATCGCGTCCGGCGCAAAATCGCGAATGGTCCCGGACAAATCAGCGGTGATGACGTCCGCAGAAAGGTAAGCACCCGGCCAGTCTGATTCAGGTTGAGCGGCGCGGCCGATTCCGAGCACGTCGTGGCCTTTCGCAGCGGCGTATCTTGCCACG
>DATENN010000468.1:0-3067 GCA_035275045.1 Pyrinomonadaceae bacterium | reverse complement strand
TGGTTGGTTGATTATGAAGGGAAGCTGTACCTGGATCGTTATGAATAGTAGGGCGAAGCTTTAATGATCAAGAATATTATTTTCGCTTTGAATGCGCTGGCGTGAGATCAAAATGAGCGTTTCAATTCTCCGGATCCTCGCCTTGCAGGTCCTTTAATGAATGGGGAGCCGAGCTGTGGACACTGAAAACGCGATCCACTTTCAATTGTTGCCGATCAACAAAACGCAGAAAATTCCACAACGATGGGATGTAATCCGACAAGTCGCCTTCAAAGATAATCCGCCTGCCTGGCAAATGAATAAAGAGCATTGACTCGGCATGTTGTTCGTTCGTCATGGCCCAGATGTCAATGCGTTCCTCTCCGCTCCCAAGGGTCATTTTATTTTCCACTAGTTGGATATTTGGAGACGACATACCGCTTTTGCGAGTTACGGCTTTGGCCAACATGTAGTTATTAGGAGTCGTAATGATGGTGGCCCCGGCACGGGCGAAACCGGCGATGCCACCGAAATGATCGTCGTGATGATGCGTGGGAATCACATAGCAGACTTTTTTGTTCGTGACCTCACGCACCTTGGCGAGGATGATTGCTGCAAGATCACGGTGGGGCCTTGGGCTTGGAAGTGCATTGCCGAAGAAACCGAAGCTCGCCGCTGCATCAAACACTGCAACGCAGTCTCCAACGCGGGCAAACATTGAGTTGTAGCCACCAACGTTCCGCATGAACCAAACTCCGGGCGCCACTTCCTCTGTCGATCCGGGTGGTAATCCGCGGATCGTTACAGCGTGTCGTGGATCAGGAGGCGGCGGGACAAACCACGGATGCTCTTCCAGAACTGGTTTACGTGCGTCGAGTACATGCAAATCTTTGTACAGGTTAATTCCAACCTTGAAACGATAGCCGGAGGGAAAGCGACCGATGCCAAAGTCGAGGTAAGGCTTGAATTCATATCGCATCAACGTGGGACCCAGCATCGTGACCGCTTCGTACTCGTAGCCACTCAGCTCTCCTGTCCTGCGCGAGAAGAGCACGGTGAAAGGCGTGCCTGCCACAGTTGAGAATTTACAAACATCATATGCTGCTCCACCTATGGTCCGCGTTGCGCCACATTTAAGATCGCCGCGCCGTTTCTCCATGTCGGCCAGCGCGAAGTGCGGAATCATCCAACGCCAGATCTCAAAGTTCTCAGCGGCACTCTCGCTACTCATCTTAATGACCCAGCCGGATTTCAAATTGATGCGGTAGCTGTTATCACCTTGAATGACATCTCGCCAGGTGTTCGGGCTGCCTTCGCTGTTAATGGTCTCGCGGCGCAGTGCTGCTCGCTGCGTAGGCTCGTCAATTATTAGTGTCTCTTGAACGCGGTTCGGAGATGGTCTGGTCGCGTAGTAGCCTTGACTTGACGCCAAACGATCCTGGGTACCTACCATCACTACGCTAATCGACTTAGCCCGGTCTAATGCCGCCACGCCACCGATGGCCGCGATGGCACGTTGTAATGGATCGCGCGTTTGCGCCGCGATGCCACCACTCGGTAACACAAGCACCACGAAGGCGTTAATCAAAATTAGTGTGCGATGCCACGGCATTTCGGATCGACGACGATTTGAGCTAGTGACGAATTCTAGACATTGAAAGTATCAACTCAATATTAAGCGCATCGCTTGTTGGTTCGTTCTGAACATCAGTTACCGTTCATTGCCGATCAGCACGAACCCGGCCCAGTAGAAGGGGTGATTGTAGCGGCCGTGGCGTAGCTTCAACGCTGCTAGTCGCAGGGCTTCGGCTTTGGTCATGGCGCCGCGGCGCACCAGGTTGCGGTGGAAGTCGATCATCAATTCCGAGGTGCGATCGGAATCGACCTTCCATTGACTTACAACCACCGTCGGCGAGCCCGCGACAAACAACGCCCACGACATACCGATCACTCCCTCGCCCGCCCCAACGCGCCCGCGCGCGGTTTGACACGCGGACAACACAACCATCTCCGCGGTCAGATTCATCTTCATCAATTCCCAGGCTTCCAGCATTCCATCTTCGCGTTGCTCATCTCGTGAAAGCATGATGCGCGAGTACATTGGATTCCGATCGTCGAGCACGGCGTGAGTCGCAAAGTGCAACAAACGATATTTTTCAGCTTCGCCTTTTGCTTCCTCCTCGGTGGCCAATTTACCGACCAGGATCTTACTGCGATGGCGGCCGTAGAGCTGTCCTAACGTATTCACTTCCGTTTCAGAGCTCTGTATTGGTCCAAAATCCTCCGCACGCAACAAGCTTAGCTTCGCGACTTCGTTTACGTTCAGATCCGGATTGCCCAGGGCAAGCAGGTCCGGCACAAACTTCGTCGGTGGACGCTGCACCTCCGGCGTTTTTGCATGCGGTTTTTTCATCTCGCGTAAGACGCTCAGCGACGGCGCATACGAAATCACAAAATCGTCCAATACATAATCCTCGCCTCGACGCAGAGCCTGAAACGGAAGGTCCCACAACTGTCCGTCGGGAACAATTATCAGCTTGTTAATGCCGCGTAATTGTTTTTCAGCCGGCTTAACCAGTTGATCGTAGAGACGGCGTGCCGGCGTTTCGAACGTCAAATCGCGTGTCGCAACCTGCTCACGAAAACTCTCCGTCGCTTTTCCCAGTTCATCACTGCGTAGGTCTAACGAATAGACCGCAACCGCAGTTTTTCCGGCGGCGCGAGCAACAACAAACAGGTAGGTGTTCTTTTCAGTTACAACGTACTCGAGAATGGCGGTTCGATTGTCCGGCAGGATCGCGCCAGCCTCGGCAATTGTTAAAGCGCGCGACTGGCCTCGCTGCACTTTCAGTTCCGGATGTGCGGTATAGAGATTTGCCTGAAAGGCCTCGTATTCCAGCCGCGCCTTTTCGAGCTTCGCCTTGAGCACTGTTGAGCGTACATCATCGGGTTTCTGATCGCTCTGAAAGAGTTGGGAGTTGAGCGTCACTATTTGCGCATGGAGCGCGCGTTCGCGTTCGTCTTCTTCCTTGGTCATAGCCTTGGTTACGTTAACGCGGCCGGATGAAAGCACGTCCAGTAGAGTGCG
>DATENN010000467.1:0-2269 GCA_035275045.1 Pyrinomonadaceae bacterium | reverse complement strand
CACGAACGCCTAATTTCAAAAAGTAGCAAGGAAAGTTGTATCTGATGTACGCGCGGTGAGCTTAGTGCTACCTATTATTGTCGCTTACGTCATTGGATCGATACCATTCGGTTATCTAATTGTGCGCGCAACGCAGGGCGCTGACGTTCGCGAGACAGGTTCAGGTGGCATCGGCGCGACGAACGTCTCGCGACGCGCGGGAAAACTTGCGGGAGTGTTGCCATTGCTGCTCGACGCAGTTAAAGGCGCAACTGCGATTGTGCTGGCGAATGTTCTGCTTGGCGTCCCGGTCTTCGACAAAAACGCAACGTGGTGGATTGGTGTCGCCGGAATAGCCGCGCTGATCGGTCACATCTTTCCTGTCTGGCTTGGATTCCGCGGCGGCAAAGGCGTTGCGACGGGCGTCGGTGTTTTTGTGATGTTGGCGCCCACAGCGCTCGGTTTTGCCGCGATCATTTTCACTGTGACGGTTTTGTTAACTCGGTATGTTTCATTGGGGTCGATCTTAGCCGCTATCGGAATACCAATCGTCATCCTTACCAGGAATTATTTTTCGCCGCAGCCTAATTTTCCGCCGCTGCTATTTGCGGCCACGGTGGGCGCCGCGTTGATTGTGTTTGCGCACCGGGAAAACATCGGCAGGTTGATTCAAGGTACGGAGAGGAAATTTAAGTAGGAAGCGGGACACGCCACCCTTCCCAACCTGAGAGCTAACTTAGGTTGAGCATAAACCCTGGATGTGACATTCGATGAAGACAATCGCAGTCATCGGAGCGGGAAGCTGGGGCACCGCGTTGGCAATCATTGCCGCGCGCGCCGGTCACAACGTCTCTTTATGGTCCCGCAATTCGGCCGTTGTTGAAGCGATCAATCGCGATCATTTCAATCCGCTGTATCTAACTGGCGCAGCGATTCCTGTCACCGTCCACGCAACTGGGGAAATCGCAGAGGCGAAGCATGCGGAACTTATAGTTTTAGCCGTGCCTTCGCACGCTGCCCGCACGACTCTTGGCGAACTCAAAGATCTTATTAATGATGGCTCCATCATCGTGAGCGCAACAAAGGGGATTGAGATCGAGACCGGCAAGCGCATATCGCAGATTGTCGACGAGGTCTTGCCGGCTCGCGCAAAGAGTTTTGTGTGTTTCTCGGGACCCTCGTTTGCTCGCGAAGTGATTGAGAATCACCCGACAGCAATCGTTGCCGCCAGCGCAGACGCAGATGCGGCCCGCATGGCTCAGTCAGTGCTAAATTTTGAGAACCTGCGCATTTACACTAATGATGATCTTGTCGGCACGGAATTGGGCGGTTCAGTAAAAAATGTGATGGCAATCGCAGCAGGAATGGTCTCCGGTTTGGGTTTTGGCTCGAACAGCCTCGCGGCATTAATTACTCGCGGTCTTGCCGAAATGACGAGGCTGGCGTTGCGCCAAGGCGCAAAACTTGAAACGATGATGGGATTGTCGGGACTCGGCGACCTGGTTCTGACTTGTACCGGACAATTGTCGCGCAATCGTTCGGTTGGTCAACAATTGGCTGAAGGACGTTCGCTTGAAACAATTACCGCGACGATGACGGAAGTTGCTGAAGGCGTTAAGACGACCATGGCAGTAAAGAGACTGGCGGACCGCTTGGGGATTGAGATGCCTATTACCGATCAGGTCTACGCTGTTCTTTATGAGTCAAAACCCGTGGCCGAAGCCGCGCGGGAATTGATGGGCCGGCCGCTGCGGATGGAGTTCAACAGGACAGACAGAGTGTAGTAAGTGGCACACACTTCAGTCTGTGATTTGTTAGGAGCACAGACTAAAGTCTGTGCTACATCTGATGCCAATGGAAGAAAAAGTTCTGACGACTAATCGAGCCGCTTTCCACGATTATCACATTTTGGATAAGTACGAAGCGGGCATCTCACTAACAGGAACAGAAGTAAAAAGTGTGCTTGGCGGCCGAGTGCAACTCAAGGAAGGTTACGTGGCTATTCGTGATGGCGAGGCGTGGTTGTTGAATGCCCACATTTCCCCTTATGCTCATGGCAACCGCGAAAATCACGAGCCGCTGAGGTCGCGCAAATTGCTATTGCACAAGCGCGAGATCGAACGCCTGGACGAAGCGATTGCGAAACAAGGGATGACGCTGATCGCTACTCGCGTCTATCTTAAGAACCGGCACATTAAGATCGAAGTCGCCATTGCGCGCGGTAAAAAGCTTTACGACAAGCGCGAAACTGAAATGCGGCGCACCGTAGAACGCGAAACGCGCGCGCAAC
>DATENN010000466.1:0-6349 GCA_035275045.1 Pyrinomonadaceae bacterium | reverse complement strand
TGCACTGAATCGATCGGGATATAACCGAGCGACAAATCCTCATCGAAGTTTCGATCCGCCGAGACGTAACCACGCCCGCGCTTCAAACGCATTTCGATGCGCAACGATCCGCCTTCGCTGACAGTGGCGATGTGGACGCTGTCGTCCAGGATTTCGACGTCCGCATCGGTCTCGATATCGGCGGCCGTAACTTCGCCGGCCGACTCCTTGGTAATGCGCAGCGTTTTCGATTCGTTTCCGTGAAGCTTAAACGGAACCTGCTTTAAGTTCAGGATAACGTCGGTGGCATCTTCGACCACCCCTTTAATAGATGAGAACTCGTGCTCAACGCCTTCGATTTTTACCGCAGTAACGGCGGCGCCTTCGATTGACGAAAGCAGTGCGCGTCGCAGCGAGTTGCCGACAGTGGTGCCGAAGCCCCGCTCAAAGGGTTGAGCGGAAAATCGGCCGTAACGTTCGGTCAGCGTCTCTGAGTCTGCCGCCAAACGCCGCGGCATCTGAAAACCGGTCCACAGATTATTTTGATCCATAGCCATAACTTTGATTCTCGATTCAAAAAAGGCTGTTATCCGCAGATCGGCCTTCCGGCGCACAACCTGCGGGACTTATTATTTGCTATAAAGCTCGACGATTAGTTGTTCGTTGATCGAACGATCAATGTCTTCGCGCCCGGGCATGCCGCTGATTCGCGCGGACATCTCACCGCCGTCCTGTGAAATCCAGGAAGGCCGGCCGCGGCCCGATGCAGTCTGCCATGCACTCTCAATGTGCGGATTTTTCTGGCTGCCCTGCTTGATACTGATTAGTTCGCCCGCACGCACTTGATACGAGGGAATATCCACCTTGCGACCGTTGACCAACACATGGCCATGGTTCACCAGCTGGCGTGCCTGCCGGCGTGAAGTCGAAAAGCCGGCGCGATAGACTGCATTGTCGAGACGGCGCTCGAGCAGGAACAACAGGTTCTCACCCGTGATTCCCTTCATGCGCGCGGCCCGTTCGAAATAATTGCGGAACTGCCCTTCAAGGATGAAGTAGATGCGTTTCACCTTCTGCTTTTCGCGCAACTGCTGGCCGTAACCGACCAGCGCTTTACCGCGACGCATTGAGTTGCCGTGTTGTCCGGGCGGCTGCGTGCCGCGTTTTTCAATTGGACAAGACGGCTTGTAACACCTGTCACCTTTTAGGAAAAGCTTTGCACCTTCACGGCGGCACAGACGGCACACCGCATCTCTATACCTAGCCAAGTTGTTTCTGCCTCCAGTCTTACTTCAGACGGAAAAGTTTACAGGCCGTGCCATTGGCTGAAATCTCAGATTTTTGATCTGAAATTTCAAATGGGGATGGCCCTTCATCCTTTAGGTTCAGTCATTGCCGATTTGCGAATGTCGATTTCCTATTTGAAAACCAGCGTAATTCGATCCAAACACCAATCGGCAATCGGTATTCGGAAATTGAAAACGCTCAGACTCGTCGACGTTTAGGCGGACGGCATCCATTGTGTGGGATCGGCGTCGTGTCACGAATCGTAATCACTCGGATACCGGCGTTCGCGATCGCGCGAATGGCCGATTCGCGGCCGCCGCCCGGTCCCTTCACTCGAACTTCGCACTGTTGCATACCTGCTTCGTGCGCCTTCTTGGCAGCTTCGTACGCAGCTTGCTGCGCGGCGAATGGAGTGCCTTTGCGCGAACCGCGGAAGCCGCGGGCGCCGGCCGACGACTGCGCAATCAGATTACCTTCCAAGTCAGTAATCGAAATCATCGTATTGTTGAAAGAGGCTGCAATGTGCGCGATACCAGCAGGCACATTCTTCTTCTCTTTCTTGCGAAAAACTTTTTTCTTTCCTGTAGTAGCTTTTGCCATTGCTTCGTTAGTTGTCGGTTGTCAGTTGTCCGTTGTTTTTGTCAATCGACGGCCGCGTTATTTGCAACTGACGACCAACAACTGACGACGGACAGTTTCTTATTTCTTGCCGGGTGCTTTCTTCTTAGCGATGGTGGCGCGGCGTGGACCTTTGCGCGTGCGCGCGTTCGTGTGCGTGCGCTGACCGCGAACCGGCAAGGCGCGACGATGGCGCAGACCACGATAGCAACCGATGTCCATCAAACGCTTGATGTCCATCTGGATGCGTTTGCGCAAGTCACCTTCGATTTCGCCCTGCGCTTCCAGGATCGCCCTGATGCGGCTGAGCTCATCTTCACTGAGATCGCGCACCCGGGTATCGAGGTTCACCGCAGCTTCATTCAAGATCGAACTCGCGCGCGATCTGCCAATACCATAAATGTAAGTCAGACCTACTTCGGCTCTCTTGTTAGGTGGAAGATCGACGCCTGCTACACGTGCCATACTCTGTAACTACTCTCCGTTGTTCTGCTGTTCAATCTGCAGTCCGACATTCGCAATCCGAGAAATCGGCTAGCCTTGACGTTGTTTGTGCTTGGGGTTGACACAAATGACTCGGACCACGCCCTTGCGGTGAATGATCTTGCACTTGTCGCACATTTTTTTAACTGAAGCGCGGACTTTCATTGCTCATCTCCGAAAACGATTACTTGTATCGATATGTAATTCGACCGCGATTAAGATCGTAAGGCGAAAGCTCTACCAACACTCGGTCACCAGGGAGGATGCGAATAAAATGCTTGCGCATCTTTCCTGAGATGTGCGCAAGCACTTGATGCTGGCTTTCTTCCAACTCGACTCGAAACATCGCGTTAGGCAAGGTCTCAAGCACCTTGGCCATAACTTCAATAGCTTCTTCCTTCGCCATATCCTCTCAGTATGAAATCGCCTGTACCGACAAACTGCAAATAGTAGCACGGTGATCTGGCTTTGCCAAGCCGCGGCGGGTCTTGAGTTTAGGCCCTATTTCGACCCCGCAACGGCCGTTTCCATGACCTGTTTCGCGACAACCTTGGTAAGCACTTCGGGCCCATCTTCAGTAATCGCGATCGTATGTTCAACGTGCGCGCTGGGCTTGCCGTCGACCGTCACCACGGTCCACCCATCCTTGAGAACTTTCGTGTGGTGCGTTCCGAGATTGATCATGGGTTCGACCGCAAAAACATAGCCGGCTTTGATCTTCGGCCCGTGTCCCGGACGTCCGTAATTCGGTATTTGCGGATCCTCATGCATCCGCCGCCCAATTCCGTGTCCCACATAGTCGCGCACAACTGAGTAGCCGTTAGCTTCGGCATGTTGTTGTACTGCGGCGCCAATGTCCCCCAGGTGCTTACCCGGCCGGCACTGCTCAATAGCTAGATTCAAACACTCCTCGGTAACGTGGATTAGGCCCAGCCAGTCTTCGCTGACCTTGCCGACGGGCACCGTGGTGGCAGTGTCACCGACGAAACCTTCAAGCGTGGCGCCGCAATCGATCGAAAAAATATCACCGTCCTGGAGTTCATAGTCAGATGGAAAGCCATGAACCACCTGCTCATTGACAGACGCGCAAATCGAATAAGGAAAGCCGTGGTAACCTTTGAACGTGGGTAGAGCTCCAGCATCGGTAATCATTTTTTCCGCGGCCAGATCGATTTCGCGAGTAGTGACTCCTACCTGGACCAATCGGCGGAGCTCCTGCAAAACGGAACCTGCTAATTGCCCGGCCGCTCGCATCTTCTCGAGCTCTCGTTTTGACTTTCCGATAATCATGGGAGTAATAACGGCAACGAGTGATAAGGGACAGGCAGCATTATCAACCAAAACATGTCAGCCACTTATTACCTGTCACTTGTCACCTGTCACTTGTCTACTCGTCTCTTGTCACTGTCGTCTCGATTTCTTTGTAAATTACTTCCGGGTCGCGCGTGCCATCAACAACAAACAAGATCTTTGCCGCCTGATAATAATCGAGCAACGGCTGTGTTTGCTGTTTATAAGTCAGCAGCCGTGCCTCTACCGTGCCTGGTTGGTCGTCCGCGCGATGAACAAGTTGAGCGTCAGGGTGAAAATCGCAAACGTTATCGACACGCGGTGGCCGGAAGTAGATATTGTAAATCTCACCGCACACCGGACAGTTGCGGCGTCCGGTCATCCGCTTGCTCAACAACTCCGGCGCTACTCGTATTTCGATTGCCTGAATTGTGTTGCCTTGCTCCCGCGCCAATTCTTCAAGCATTGTCGCCTGCGCCGGCGTCCGCGGGAAGCCATCAAGAATGTACCCATTGCGACAATCGTCCTGTGACGTTCGGTCGCGCACAACGCGTATCGTAACGTCATCCGGCACCAACTGTCCGGCCGCCATCAGCACGCGGACTTCTTCAGCCAGCGGCGTCTTCGCTTCCTTCAAGGCGCGAAACATATCGCCCGTCGAAATTTGTGGAAGATGCAGACGCTCCTGAAGCAATCGCGCCTGTGTACCTTTTCCGGCACCAGGCGCTCCCATCAGCACGATGATTTTTGACATAGGTGACAAGTGACAAGCGACGAGTGACAGGAAGTTTTCTTGTCACCTGTCACTTGTTACTTGCCACAGTTTCTTTAGGCTCTTCGGCCACGCAGACGGCCACCGCTGCCGAGGAAACCTTCGTAGTTGCGCATCACGAGTTGCGCTTCGATTTGCGCCACCGTGTCCATCGCCACGCCGACCAGAATCAGCAACGAGGTTCCACCGAAGTAAAACTGATAGCCCATACCTGTCGGCACCCACGAAAGTCCAGGCGTGCTACTTACCCACGCATCCAGCGTCGCGCCGACGAAAGGCAAGCGCGCTACTTTGAAACCGCTCAACATGAACTGGGGCACAAACGCAACCAGGGCAAGGTAGACAGCGCCGACGACAGTTAGCCGCGTCAGAATGCTGTTGAGATATTCGGCCGTCGCTTTTCCAGGCCTGATACCCGGCATAAAGCCGCCGTGCTTGCGCAGGTTGTCGGCGACTTCCTCGACGTTAAAGACGATCGAAACGTAGAAGAAGGTGAAGAAGATGATCAGCGATAGAAATATCAGTTCGTAATAAGGATCGCTGGCATGAAACGTTTGAAAGAACGTCCACACCTTGGCCCAGGTTGAAGTCGCCTTGTTTGGATCGGGGGGAAATGCCGCAAACAAACTCTGCGGCATCGAGAGTACAGATGACGCAAAGATAACCGGAATTACGCCGCCCATGTTGATCTTCAGCGGCATCGTGGTTTGCTGGCCACCTACCAACTGCCTGCCAACGTGTCGTTTGGCATAGCTCACGGGAACTTTGCGACGGGCCGCTTCGACGAAAACGATGAAAGCAATAATCAACACCAGAGCTGCAACTAAAGCGATGACGCCAATGGTTTCCAAAGTATCGCCGCTCTTCAAACGATCGGAAACTTGAATTACACCCCGCGGCAGCCCGATCACGATGCCGGCAAAAATTAACAGCGAGATGCCGTTGCCGACGCCGCGATCAGTTATTTGCTCGCCCAGCCACATGACGAAGATAGTTCCAGTGGTCAGGGTGAGCACCGTCGTTAACAAAAATCCCCAGGTTGGCGCGCCAACACCGTTGACCTGTAGCCAGTGGGCCACGAATGAAGTTTGAATCCCGGCGAGGCCTACCGTCAGGTACCTGGTCCATTGATTAATCTTTTGCCGCCCCATCTCGCCTTCCTCCTGCAACTTTTTGAGTTGCGGCGACACGACGGTCATAAGCTGCAGAATAATTGAGGCGGTGATGTATGGCGTGACGCCAAGTGCGAAAACTGAAATGGTGCGAAAGTTACCACCCGAAAATAAATCGAGCACGCCCAGCAAAGTACCCGCCACATCGTGCCAGACCTGATCGAGGCGATCCTTATTGATTCCCGGCGCACCAATGTGGGCGCCCAGGCGATAAACCGCCAGCATGCCAAGCGTAAACAAAATGCGCCGGCGTAGATCCGGCACATTGAACATATTACGAACTGCGGCGAAGAATTTTTCCATTTTGTTTGAGACTCAAATTCCAGATCTGAGATGCTTGAGCCAAGTTAGCCCAGTTCCCGACGTAGCTATGATCCCCGCCGAAATTTGAGACTTGAAATCGAAGCTCTCAAAAACTATTCAAGAAGCTCTCAAAAACTATTGAATCACAGTCACGCCACCGCCGGCCTTTTCAATCTTCTCACGAGCACTCTTGGTAAAGCGATGAGCTGAAATTCGCAGCGGCTTTGACAGTTCGCCGTTGCCGAGCACAACCACGTCGTGCTTCGCTTTCTTGATAATCCCGCGATCGTGCAACAGTTCGGGAGTAACTTCTTCGTTTGCCTCGAACCCGCGCTCTAGTGCAGCCAGGCTAACTTCCAACCAACGCTTTTTGAAAATATTAGTGAAACCGCGCTTTGGCAAACGACGATGCAGGGGCATCTGGCCGCCTTCAAAACCGATCTTG
>DATENN010000465.1:0-3205 GCA_035275045.1 Pyrinomonadaceae bacterium | reverse complement strand
CGCACCAAGCGCATCGAGATGACGGCTTTCAAAATGCCGGCGAGCTGAATGCGGACGGATTTTTGTTGATGTGAAGGAAAGGAGGATACGATGCGCATCACAGTTTCCGTCGCATCGAGGGTATGTAGCGTGGACAAAACCAGGTGACCCGTCTCAGCCGCGGTCAACGCCGTTTCGATCGTTTCATAATCGCGCATTTCTCCTACCAGGATCACGTCGGGATCCTGACGCAGTGCGCCTCGCAAAGCTTCAGCGAACGAACGCGTGTCGACGTCGACTTCACGTTGCGTAACGAATGACATCTTGTCGCGATGAAGAAATTCGATTGGATCCTCAATCGTCACGATGTGACCACTGCGCCGCGCATTGATGCGATCAATCATTGCCGCTAGCGTTGTCGATTTTCCGGAACCGGTCGAGCCGGTAACGATGATCAGCCCACGACGCTCTTCGGCGATGCGATCGATAATCGGAGGTAAACCTAATTCCACCGTATTTCGGGTTTGATCCGGAATTACCCGCAAGACGATTGAAACAGTGCCGCGCTGTTGAAAAATGTTCGCGCGAAATCGGCCCAGGCCCGCGACGCCATAACCAATGTCAACTTCCGAGACTTCCTTGAATCGTTGTTTTTGACGATTGGACATCATGGCGAACGCCATATCGAGCGTGTCTTCTTGCTTCAGCCGCGGCGCATCGGCAACCGGACGAAGCTCGCCGCCAATTCGCATCACCGGAAACGCGCCAACTTTAAGGTGCAGGTCAGACGCGCCCTGACTGGTCGCGACTCGCAAAAGATCGTCGATTTTTAATGGCATAAGAGAAAGAGAAGCCTTTCAAGTTCGAGTCGGAATTGGCTTGATTACCCGCCGGGAATGGGCGAATGCGGGATGTGTTGGTGTGCGGCGAAGATGCGCCGCGAGGCGTTGGAATAATAGCGGTTCCGGACGAACAGCGTCAATATTTATGGCAGGCACAAAAAAGGCGCATGTTGAAGCATGCGCCTGTTCGTTGGGCCAAACTCCGAATCTATTCGGTTAGCACGGATGCAGTTTGATACTTCAGTGCGGGCTCTTCGATTTGAGCGGGCGGTTTCATTCCGCCTTGATCGGCCTTGTGACCGTTGTTTCCCGCCGACCGCTTGTTAGCTGTCTTCACATACGTTAACCAGTCGCCCGGTGCTTTTCGCTCACCCTTGGTAATTGCGAAAAAGGCTTTCTGAATCTTCTCGGTAATTTCGCCGCGCCCGCCCGCCCCGACGTTAATGCGATCGACGGAGCGAATCGGGGTGATCTCGGCAGCGGTCCCGGAAAAGAAAAGTTCGTCCGCAACGTACAGCGCAGCGCGTTGAATGCTGCGTTCTTTAACGGTGATCCCGAGCTCCTGGCAGATTTGAATGACGCTGTCTCGGGTAATACCGGCGAGAATTGAGGATGACAGCGGCGGCGTAAGCACGGTGCCGTTCATCACCACGAAAATATTTTCGCCCGAGCCTTCTGAAACATATCCACGATCATCAAGGGCGATTCCTTCGGCGAAACCGTTTAGCAACGCCTCCATTTTGATTAGCTGCGAATTCATGTAATTCGCGCCGCTCTTTGCCATCGCGGGCATCGAGTTCGGCGTTAAGCGGTTCCAGGTCGAGACGCAAACATCCACGCCCTTTTCGATCGCTTCATCGCCAAGATATTTGCCCCAGTCCCAGGCACCGATGTAGCACGCCAGCGGATTGGGAAAAGGATTAACGCCAAACGCCGGGTGCTTTTCATCCAAACTGCGGAAAAGAATAGGCCGGATGTAGCACTGATCGAGACCGCTTTGCTCGACTAGTTCTACTGACGCATCACAGAGCTGGTCCAAAGTCCAGCCGTGGTCCATGCGGTAAATCTTGGCGGAGTTGACGAACCGCTGCATGTGTTCTCGCAGTCGAAAGATGGCTGGCCCATTCTTAGTCGCGTAACAACGTATGCCCTCAAAAATGCTGGAGCCGTAATGCAATACGTGCGACATCACATGCACGCGCGCGTCATCCCACTTGATGAATTCGCCATCGTGCCAAACGACATCACAAATGCGCGGTGTGGCTACATCTTTTGCTTTGCCTTCTTTTGAGAACATGCTTAGTACTCCTTAAACCAGGATTAGCCAGGAAAACGGATGCGAGGTAATTATGAATTCAACTACGTAATGAAAGGCCGCTTGAACAACGATTGTACAGGAAGCTTGCGTCCTTTCGGAAAGAACTTTGTTGGTTATCGGTACAGCGAACGATACCGTAAATTCGAGGCGTTTTGCAAGGTGCGCTTGCTCCGCTGTGCAACCGCAAAGTACTATCAAAAACGATTCATCAAATACCAAAAGATTGCTAATTCTGAACGCTTTCCGGTGGAGCGCCCCACGACCGTCAACTATCGTTTTTTAGCGACCGCGGTCATCGCACTTTCGGTCAGTGCTTCACACTGTCAAATGAAGAACACAAGCGTCTCAATTTCCAATACGGACTCGAAACAAAACGAGGTTGCCGACCCGCGCGAGGTTCACCGGCGCGCCATTGCAGTCGACATGCATGCCGACACCACGCAGCGTTTGCTGGATGAGCGCATTGATCTCTCGCAACGGCTGAAAGACGGCCATTTCGATTCAGTTCGCGCTCACGAAGGCGGACTCGACGCACAGTTCTTTTCGATTTGGGTTGAGCCGGAACTCTTCGGAGGCGGGGGTCCGTCGGCGATGAAACGCGCCGACGATCAAATCGCAGCGGTGCGCGCACTCGTCGAGCACTTTCCTGATACCTGGCAGTTCGCCCTTACGGCCGACGACATTCGTCGGATTGCGGGTAATGGAAAGATGGCGGCATTGGCGGGTCTCGAAGGCGGCTACGCGATCGACGAAAAACTGGAAAACGTTGAGCGTTATTACAAGCTGGGCGTGCGTTACATGTCGCCGGCCTGGAGCGTAAGCACTTCATGGGCAGGATCGTCGGGAGATGAAATCGGGGAACGCCGCGGCTTAAATGAATTCGGCAAACAAGTAGTGCGCGAAATGAACCGCTTGGGAATGATGGTTGACGTTTCGCACGTTTCGGATCCTACGTTCTGGGACATCGTGAATACTTCAACGAAACCGGTAATCGCCACGCATTCCGGTTGTCGCGCGATCGCGAACGTTCCGCGAAATTTAACTGACGAGATGATTGTTGCGCTCG
>DATENN010000464.1:0-6259 GCA_035275045.1 Pyrinomonadaceae bacterium | reverse complement strand
ATCGACCGAGACAGGCATTAAAGTCGAGAACGATGAGTTTCGCGTTTTTTCCCAACGCGATCCGGCCGCGATCGACTGGGAATCCGTAGGCGCCGAAATCGTCATTGAATCGACCGGGATTTTCACGAAAGCAGAAGATGCGCGCAAACACCTGCGCGGCTCGGTGAAGAAGGTGATCATCTCAGCGCCGGCCAAGAACGAAGACATCACCATCGTGCTCGGTGTGAATGAAGATAAGTACGACCCTGCCAGCCACAACATCATTTCCAACGCATCTTGCACCACCAATTGTCTCGCTCCAGTGGCAAAAGTGATTCACGAAAAGTTCGGCATCGACTCGGCGCAGATGACGACGATTCACTCTTACACGAATGATCAGCAGTTGCTCGATCTGCCGCACAAGGACCTGCGGCGGGCGCGCGCCGCGGCGCTTTCGATGATTCCAACTTCGACGGGTGCGGCCAAAGCCGTCGCGCTGGTTTTGCCTGAGTTAAAGGGAAAGTTTGATGGAATTTCGGTACGCGTACCGACCCCGAACGTTTCGCTCATCGATGTGGTGATGGATGTTCAGAAGGACACCAGTACCGAAGAAGTGAATCGAGCGTTGAAGGACGCGGCTAACGAAGAGTTGCGTGGCATTCTGGCTTTTTCCGAAGAGCCGCTGGTGTCAAGCGACTTCAAGCGCAACTCAAACTCATCGATCGTCGACGCGGAATACACGAAAGTCATCAACAACCGCATGGTCAAAATACTGTCGTGGTACGACAACGAGTGGGGCTACTCATGTCGAGTTCGCGATTTGATTAAATTCATCGCGGGCAAAGGACTGTAATAGTGCTGAGCGATGAGTGCTGAGCGATGAGTGGTTGTTGTGTTAAGAGCCGGAGCGGGTCGTATAGGTAAAACATCACCCTCGAATTCAAATCAAACTTGGCTTCGCGATGTCATTAGCACCGCGCCTTCAGCCCGGTGATGAAGCAGCGTCATCATTATCAAAACCGTTTAGGGCTAACTGCGAGACGGTTCAAACGGTTCGCCGAAAATAGCCGCCGGCTTTGATCACCGCTCTAAAGCCACGGTGCTAATAAGATGGCGAGCACTCATTGATCAGCACTATATGCCCAAGCTATCGATCAAAGATCTGGACCTGAAAGGGAAACGCGTCTTCATCCGCGTTGATTTCAATGTTCCCATCAAAGACGGCCAGGTCGATGACGACACGCGTATTCGCGCGGCGCTGCCAACAATAAACTACGCAATCGAAAACGGTGCCCGAGTGATTCTCGCGTCTCACCTCGGCCGGCCTAAAGGTGAACGGGTTGATAAATATTCCTTAGCGCCAGTCGCCCGGCATCTGGCAAAACTGCTTGGTAAGACGGTCGATTTCGCCGATGACTGCGATGGAGCTGCCGTCCGATCGAAGGTCGCATCGTTGAAAGATGGCGACGTGTTGCTGCTCGAGAATCTTCGTTTTCATAAAGAAGAAGAGCAGAACGAGGGCGAGTTTGCCAAAGGACTCGGTGGTCTATGCGATGTATTTGTCAACGATGCATTTGGCGCCGCCCATCGCGCGCACGCGTCGACGGAAGGAATTACGAAACACGTTTCGCATGCCGCGGCCGGTTTGTTGATGCAAAAGGAGCTGGAATACCTCGGTCGGGTGATTACCAATCCCGAGCACCCGTTCGTGGCCATTCTGGGTGGCGCTAAAGTTTCTGACAAAATTCCGGTTATCAACGCCTTAATTGATCGGAAAGTTGACAAGATTTTGATTGGCGGCGCGATGGCCTACACTTTTCTAAAAGCAGAAGGCTTTACGGTTGGCAAGTCGCTGGTTGAAAACGAAATGTTGCAGACTGCGCTTGAGATCAAGCAGCGCGCTGAAGACAAAGGCGTGCAGTTGCTGCTACCCACGGATCACCAGGTTGTAGACAGTTATGAACCGATCAAAGGCGATAAGATAGTGGCCAAGACCATTCCGGTTGAATTTACGAATGCCGGTCACGCCGGTATGGACATCGGAATCGAAACGGTTTCGCATTTTTCCAATGCGCTGCGAGACGCAAAGACAATTATCTGGAACGGCCCGATGGGTGTCTTCGAAGAGCCGCCGTTCAACGAAGGAACGATCGGGATTGCGCGCGCAGTAGCGGAAGCTGCGGATCGCGGCGCCGCGGTCATTGTTGGCGGCGGCGATTCAGTAGCAGCTGTGGCCCAAGCCGGAGTTGCCGATCGCATCACACACATTTCAACCGGCGGCGGCGCGACACTCGAATTTCTTGCGGGGGAAGAACTGCCTGGAGTAGCTGCGTTGACTGAGAAGTAACTGGGAACCCTCAGTCACTCTTTTGTACTTCGCACTTTGAACTTGGACTTTGAAATTTATTCCAACTGAAATTCATACGTAATTGGAGGCTCGCGCCCAGCAATCGAGTTTTCAGTATTAAGCAACGGCGACAATCAAATTTAGAAAAACAAGAGTGCAAAGACCAAAGCCTAAGACCTAAGACCGAAGACCAAACACCTCTTTTATGCGAAAACCAGTAATCGCCGGCAATTGGAAAATGTACAAGACAGTGGCCGAGTCGGTTGAAACCGCGCTCGCGTTGAAACCGCTCGTCGCGAACGCCAACCACTGCGAAGTAATCATCGCACCCGTCTTCACCGCGATAAAGACTGTCGCCGATCGTCTCGAAGGTTCGAACGTTCGCGTCGCTGCCCAGAATTGCTCGACGGAATTGGAAGAAGGGCCGCACACGGGAGAAGTTACCGCCGCGATGCTTGCTGACGCAGGCGCGAGCCACGTCATCGTCGGTCATTCGGAACGGCGGCAGTTCTACTTCGAGAACGACTCGATGATCAATCGCAAATGCCAGGCGGTCTTAACTGCGGGTCTGACCGCGATTTTATGTGTAGGCGAAAGTTTGGAACAACGAGAGCAGGGAACCGCAGAACGCGTTGTAAGTGGGCAGTTAAACGGCGGACTCAGCGGGTTGACAGCGTCTGACCTCGACCGTATCATCGTCGCCTACGAGCCTGTTTGGGCCATCGGTACGGGACGTACAGCGACGCCGGAGCAAGCGCAGGAAATGCACGCGTTTATCCGGCGCGTTTTCGCGGATGGGTACTCGAAAAACGCAGCCGCGGACATGCGCATTCTTTATGGCGGCTCGGTTAAGCCGGACAATATCGACGGTTTGATGTCGCAGGCAGACATCGATGGCGCACTCGTCGGTGGCGCCAGTTTGAAAGCCGACAGCTTTGCGAGGATTGTTAATTACGAAAGGAAGTAAGGCGTCAATCGCAAATCGTAAATAGTGATAGCTCGGTTGTTACGTATTCTGTTTTAGTATTGACGATTCGCTGACGATTTACCAGGTATTGATTTGTTAAGTTATCTTTTATACACGCTGTTCATACTCGCGTGCTTCATCTTAATCGTTGTTGTCTTGCTACAGCCCGGCAAGTCGGGCGCCGGCGATTTGTTTTCCAGCTCAGTTTCCAGCACGGCTTTTGGGCCACGCGGGACCGCGAGCATTCTTTCGAAAATTACCATTGGCGCTGCGGCGGCGTTCATGCTGATCGCGTTGATGTTGTCATTGCCGGCAGTGACCGGAGTGCATTCCGTTTTGCAATCAACTTCGCCGGAAGCGACGCCGACGCCGACGCCGCAACCGTCTCCAGTGGCCAGTCCTGCAGGTTCAACCGCGGCTCCTGTCATCGCGTCGCCCGCAGCTCCTGCAAGCAACGCCTCGCCGAGCGCGTCGAAATAATTTGCGGGATGAATAAAGAACAGCAGCAAACACAAACCCAGAACTAACAATTAGCGATTCACGATTTACGATTCACGAGTAAGAGCCGAAGTGGCGGAACTGGCAGACGCGCACGTTTGAGGGGCGTGTGAGGTAACTCGTGGGGGTTCGAGTCCCCCCTTCGGCACCAAATTCTCACCTTTTGTTCGACGCACCTCGTCGATACTCAAAGCAAATCTTGACACTTGCAATTGCTCGCACTAGATTGCACCCGCTGTATCTCTCGCTCTGCTCAACTCATCGACCAACGATAAGTTCGTCGACTCTTCAAGGAGAACTACATGAGCATCAAACCCGGTCGTCGCGGTGTAATCGCGGCCCTTTTCATCGGCCTTGCCACGCTCCTGGTGGCGGCTGCGGCAAGCACCAGTCCGCCGCCCGCGACCGTCCTGGAAGCGTGCGTTAACAAGACCAATGGAAATATGAGATTGGTGGATGCGACTACTGTTTGTCATCACAACGAGAAACGAGTGCAATGGAATGTCACCGGACCAACGGGACCGGCTGGACCTGCGGGCGCGACCGGGCCGGCCGGACCTGCAGGACCTGCGGGACCTGGAGGGTCGGGCGGTGGCCCACCTTACGTTTGGGTCTGCACGCCCGCGCATCGTCCAAACGCGGGGGGTAGCCCGCGCGATGACGTGTACGTCTTCAATGGCAGCGCCGGCACCGCCAACGTCGCAGTAAATATTCTCGATAAGAACGGCAACAACCTCGCTGGCGTAAATATTCCCGGTTCGAGTCCTGCTCGTACCTATCCCGGAGAAAGCGGCGCGACGACCGTTCCCCTCGCGGCGGGAAATACTCGCGACGTTGATTGGGTCATGCCGACCACGAGTGGGCCAGGATTCGACGGCGTTACAAATGTAGCTATCACAGTCCGAGTCACTGCCGACAAACCGATCGTGGTGGGCGCGAATTTCGAATTCAACGGCGATATACCGAGCCAGTGCAGTCTGCTGCCGAAATAGATCTCGGCAATCGCTGTCAGTAGTTGTCCATTGTCCGTTGTTAGTTGTTGGTTGTGACGAGCGCTTAGGATCGTTGACTGAATAATCTTTAGCCAGCTGTTGCATAGGGGAGAAAGTGCCGGCCTACCGACCATCTGTTGGCTTAATGGACCCCGTGTTTGCCTACTGGGCCACGTAAGCATAGAATCCGCGCGCAATTAGTTCGAAACCCCAGTTCGACAGGAGACCCACTTTATGAAAACCAAATTGATCACACTCGCGCTCGGATTACTTCTAACCAGTGCGGTGGCAGCTTCCGCTCAAACCGCGCACATGGGCACGTGGAAACTGAACGAAGCTAAATCCAAGTTTGTACCCAACGCCACTAAGAACCAGACGGTCGTTTATGAAGCCGCGGGCGATCAAATCAAAGTTACCGTTGATGGCGTCGATGGCGCCGGCACAGCTATTCACACTGAATGGACCGGCAAGTTCGACACGAAGTTCTACCCTGTCACCGGCGATCCGACCTCAGACATGCGCTCGTACCGCAAAATTAATAGTCGCACCCTGGCATTAACAGGAAAGAAGGACGGCAAGGTCACAGTTACGGGCCGCATCGTGGTGACGACAAACGGTCGCAGTCGGACGATTACAACTTGGGGTACCGACGACAAAGGTCACCGCTTTTCCAACCGCGCGGTTTACGACAAAGAGTAAAACAAGGCGCCGTCGTCTTACCGGAAGAGTCTTGAACGAAATTAGTTCAAGGCTCTTTCTTTTTTTGCGGGATTGAAACTTAACGCTCGGTGAGGCGATAAGCCAACAATCGATTGCCGGAAGAAATGAACATTAGGCCGAGCGGTTCGTCTGTAATGAACCGTTCATCTAGATCACGCAACCGGATCTCGCGGTCGGTCTGGCCATTATTGATATTTACGCCAGCCAAACCATTTCCATCACGTCCCTCGAGGTTGGTGTAGAAATACATCCATTGCCCGCGTAAAGCCGCGAGCCGATCACGATGCCAAAGAAAGCGTGCCAGCCGATCGAGTTGATGCGCAGGATCAAGTCGATCAAGCAACCGCTCATCGATGTTGTCAGCTTGGTCCCTCGCGATATCCCCGGCCCGATCGCGCACGATCTCAACTGTGCGATCCCGCACCAGATCGCCCGCTGAAGAGACGGACGGAATTGCGCCAACGGAAAACGGTGTGCTCGTTCGCGGCACGCGCGCAAGCATGCCGAAGCTACGGAAACGTTCAGCCGCATAGCGTGTGGCGTAGTTGCGAGCTGAACCGGTTGCCAGGGCTTGGAGATTTGAAAAAGACGTGCGGGCAGCGAGTCCTGACCAACTCAAACTGCTGACCGCGCGCGCGATTTGTAAGCCGCGAAAAGCCGTGGACGCAGCGCCGCCATAGCGAAAGTACAGCGACGCAGCGCGCGCTGCTACCGCCGCAATTGTTCGTAATACGCCTCGGCCGGGTGGGGTATGGC
>DATENN010000463.1:0-2224 GCA_035275045.1 Pyrinomonadaceae bacterium | reverse complement strand
AAAATGGGTAAGCAATAAGCAGAATTAGCCACGGATAAACACGGATTTCATTCACGGATTTTCTTTTAATCTGTGTATGAAATCCGTTTCCATCTGCGGCTAATTCTATTTCGTGACGTAATCCCGCAATCTCGCTTCCATCTCGAGTTTCACGTCTTCGCGTTCTTCTTCGGTTTCATTGGGCTCGAAAGCCTCGAACAACGCGTATTGAGTCTGCGATAGCAGCCGCAGCTCCCACGCCTCACGGTTGTTGTGGGAGGGGCGCGAAAACCACAACGCATCAAGGGTCGCTTCTTTAACAGGGACTTGTTCGAGTAGCTCTTGCAGCACTGCCTGCGTCGCTGGCTGCAGCAGCACACTGCGCAATTCCCAACCGTACTTGCGGTAGGTGGCCACCAATTCCATAAATAAATCCGCACTCTTCATTGCAAACCGTTATAACTGCGGAGCCTAGCACAGTTGACCGCCTGAATCAGCCGCCACTATCATCTTTTGCTTTTGGAATGTATCTGCTAATAAGTCTGATATTGATTGCAAGCGGGGTGATGCCGATCAGGGGAAACATGTCAACAGAGCCAATGATTTCAAACTCACTTCGAGACTCAAACAACCCCAACGAATCAACTCCTTTTTACGAAGCCCTCGCAAAGGCCCTCAAAAAACGGAAAATCAAGCTGGAGCACGTCTGTCCGCCATCCGATCCCGTATCGCGGCGAATACTTGAAGAGTATGGCGCGATCTTCATGGCCGACAAGAAGGTGACTCCGCCGCCGGTCTGCATCTTCACCACTGAAGAACAGGTTACGAAGTTTCAGGACGACGCTGGTTTTGAAGCCGAAGTAATTGGCTTTGACGAAGTGGAGCTCCAGCCGGAAGCACTCAAGAAACTAAACAAAGCGCGGGAAGAAGCCCAGAAAGAAGGACTGGACATCACACCGCGCGACGGCGCCGAAGCCGCCCGGCGCAACTACGAAGACAGCGTTCGCTTGTGGAACTCGCGTTTTGAGCCGGCGCTCGATTACTGGCAGTCACAGGGACGTCTCACGGCGGAGCAGGTGGCGCGCTTGCGAAGCTTGCCGCTTTCGCAACAAATTGCCGAAGTCCTGGAGCTCGAGAAGACCGGAATCTATTTCAGCAAAGACCTTTCAAAATCAATCCTTTACTCGATCGCCGCGCCTGGCACGTCGCAACACATCGCGATGCTGGCATTCGACGTCAACGAGTTTGAAAATCCGCGCGTCCGCGAAATCATGGCGAAGCACGGTTGGTTCCAAACCGTACTCAGCGACCTCCCACACTTCACGTTCCTCGGTCTGAAGGAAAAAGACCTGCCGAAGCATGGACTGCGCAGCGTCGAAATCAATGGACAGGTGTTCTGGATTCCGAATGTAGCGACCGTACATCCCGGTTTAGATAAGTAAAAATAGGTCCTACAGGTCATATAGGACCTATTCGAAACCTTAATTAGGTGCTAAACTACGGAGCCTCTTCCCCCAGCCCAAAGCAAAAATGTGAGATCGATATCGACCTTTTAACCCGAAGGAAGGTCACAGATGGATGTCCCCCAATTTATCGCTGGCAGATTCAGAATAGAACGCGAAATCGGGACCGGCGGCATGGGAACGGTTTACCTTGCCACGCACCTCGATCTCGAACGTCCTGTCGCAGTCAAGATCATCAGACGCGAATTCGCCAGTGATGCCGATGTCGCCGATCGCTTCCTGCACGAAGCGCGCACGATGGCGAAGCTGCGCCATCCGAACGCGGCGATGATCTTCGACGCGGGAAACCTGCCTGCCGGTCGTCATTTCATCGTGATGGAGTTTGTCGAAGGCGAGACGCTTTCACAGGCACTCGCACGCGAAGGCCGCTTCTCCTTCACGCGGGCGGTCGATATCGCCACGCAGATTTGCGACGTCCTCGAAGAAGCACATCGAATCGGGATCGTCCATCGCGATCTGAAACCGTCAAATATCCTGCTCGGAAAGCGCGGTGTTTGTGTGCTCGATTTCGGCGTCGCAAAGGTTTTGGCCTCATCGGCTGAATCCACCTTCACACATGCGAGCACGGGCTCAGGCCAGTTGATCGGAACGCCGCGATACATGTCGCCGGAGCAGTGTTTAGGTCAGCGCGTGGGCGCGCGCAGCGATCTCTACAGTCTCGGAGTTTTGCTTTATGAAATGCTCGCGGGTCGCCCGCCGTTTGTAGATCCGCTGCAATCGGC
>DATENN010000462.1:0-2943 GCA_035275045.1 Pyrinomonadaceae bacterium | reverse complement strand
CGCTTGCTGTTTCCATTCAATCGTTTGCAATCGTCTATAGTTGGCGAGCGCGGCAAGCGCGAAGAGAGCAATGCCTTTTGGGTTTTGCTCTGCGGGCACTCCGGTAAGACGACGCAAGTTTACCGGCGAGCGCTTTAAAAGCTGGGTCCAAAGCAGACGTGCGGTCCGGGATTTTGTGAAGGGTGTCGCTTGGAAGAGTGAACTGTTGAGCGCATCGAACGGATCGTGTCCAGCGAAATTGCGTGCTCGGCTCCATTCAAAGAGGTCATTGAACGCCCGCTCGAGTGAATCGTCCATGAAGAGTGTGCCGCGAATCGCTTCATCGGCCGCTAATTTTTTAACGCCACTGAAGTCTCTATGCGTCGCGGCGTCTCGATAAAGCTCTCGTGCCACAACTCGAACATTAACAACGTCCAAAGCAGCTTGCGATGATTCGCCACGCCGCGCTCATGCTCATCCTGAAGCTTCGTCACATAGTCAGCATTGAAAACTCCGGCGCGACGCACGCGTTCCGGTGACAGCAGGTCACGAGCCAGCGGACGCAAGTTTTCCTTCAGCCATTTCGCGACCGGAACTCCAAACCCTTTCTTGCCTCTACGAGCTACAAACGAAGGCAGGCTTTCAGCCATGGCGCGTTTCAAAATGTATTTGGTTTTGCGGCCTCGCAGTTTGTAGTTCGCCGGGAGCGCCGCCGCAAACTCAGCAACGCGAGGATCGAGAAAAGGCGCGCGCACCTCAAGCGATACGGCCATGCTGGCACGATCGACTTTGGTCAGAATGTCTTCCGCAAGATAGAGCCGGGTGTCGAGACTCTGCATTTGTTCGACGAGATTGGTTGATTCGCAATCGCGCAACATCCGTCGCGCCTGGCGATATACATCACTATCCGTTTGCTCGAGCACCTCTGGGCTCAATAATTCAACCTGCTCGTCCGGCGTAAACGAACCAAACCAAACATGGTGACGAGCAACGGTGTCAAATTTTGCTCCGGTGACGAACCGTTTCGCTTTGTAATCCAGTGACAGATTTTTTGTCTTCACCGGCAACAGTCCAATCATGGGCTCGACAATGCCGGAACGGACGAAACGGGGAATTTGCGAATACACCTGCGCCCAGCGATGACCGCGATACATCGGATAGCCCGCGAAAAGTTCGTCGCCACCATCACCGCCGAGCGCGACCGTTACATGCTTGCGCGTGAAACGCGACAACAGATACGTCGGAACCAAGGATGGATCGCTGAACGGTTCATCAATCCAGGATCCAATCTCGCCCACCAGGTTTGCCGCGAGGTTCGCGCTGAGCCGCTCTTCGTGATGATCGGTCCCGAGAAACTTGGCCACGGCGCGCGCGTACGATGATTCATCGAACGAAGACTCAGCGAATGAAATCGAGAACGTCCGGACTGGTTCGGACGATGCCTGCACCGCCAGCGCGGCAACGGTGGAAGAATCGATGCCTCCGGAAAGTAAAACTCCGAGCGGCACATCCGAAACCAATCGCTGCCGCACCGAGTCAGCCAGCAGACTCCGCAATTCTTCCGCCGCTTCAGCTTCAGAAGGAATCGGCTTTTTCGTCTCGTAACAAAGATGCCAATACGAGCGAGTCGAAACCGTTCCATCTTCGAGTGTCAACAGGTGCGCCGCCGGTAGTTTGTTGATGCCTTTGTAGATCGAAAGCGGCGCGGGCACGTAGTCGAACGAAAGATATTGCCGCAACGCTTCAAGATTTAGAGAGCTTTTTACTAACGGGTGAGCCAGCAGGACCTTCGGTTCGGAAGCAAACAACAGCGTGCCATCAAACACACCCCAGTACAGAGGTTTCTCGCCAAAACGATCGCGCGCGATCAGGAGACGGCGCTTCCTGGCATCCCACAGGGCGAACGCGAACATGCCATTTAGCCGATCAACCATTGCATCGCCCCACTCTTCGTAAAGATGTGGCAGAACTTCGGTATCCGACATGCTGCGAAAAACGTGACCTGCCTTTTCGAGCTCGGAACGCACTTCGCGATAATTGTAGATTTCACCGTTTAGGACCACGGCGACTGACTTGTTTTCATTGAATGCGGGTTGATCGCCGGTGACGAGATCGATGATGGCTAGCCGCCGCAGCCCGAGGCCAACGCCCGCCGAGACCAACAGGCCCTCGCCATCAGGGCCGCGATGGACCATGCGTTCGCACATTGCGTGCAGCAACGCCTCGCCGCCGTCCAGCGGCGGAGTCCGCGAATCAAGATTGGCCCATCCGGTTATGCCGCACATCTTCGTAAATCGTGAATCGTAAATCGTGAATCGGGAGAGGTCACTGTCTACGTCTTAAACTCTGAGATAGTCGGGTAATCATTCGTCCGATGTCGTCCAGAACCCGCGCAAAACTGTCATATTCTTCATTAGTGACATAACCGAGTCGCAGAGCAATTACCAATTCGGTATCTACCTCGCTTGCTGACCCTTGGGCTATAGATAGAAACTGCAAAAACTCTTTAGCCGAAGTTCGCGCAGCGCCTTCCGCTATGTTTGCAGCTATGGAGACTGAGGCCCGTCTGATCTGTGAAACAAGCCCAAATCTTTCATCGTTGGGAAACCGGTCTGTGGCGTTGTAAACGGAAACTACGAATTCAATCGCTCTTCTCCAAAGATCCAACTTCTGATGTGGTCTCATTTGACTCCCTTTCAAAGCGGCGGCTTCGGGTGAAGTCTTACGATTTACGATTTACGATTTACGATTCAGTCGCCCAGTCGCTCGCGTACTGCGTAAATCGCTTTCTGTTGCGACTCGTGATAAGTGCGCACCAGCATCTCCGCCAGCAAACCCATCAGAAAAAGTTGAATGCCCAACACCAGCATTACCATTGCCACCACCGGCAGCGGCGTTTGAATGAAGTCCGCGTGGTGCGGCCAGTCGGCGTACTTCATGAGGAACGCCAGCAACGTCGCAATT